>JAAHHL010000693.1 GCA_010672185.1 Caldora sp. SIO3E6
GATCGCCTTACTTTTTATAGTACTATTGAACTGGTATTTGCTGAAAGAGCATTTGTATCTTTTGGCTCAAAAGCCTTGTACCGCAAGTGGAAAATTCCCTAACACCTAACACCTAACACCTAACACCAGCTTTTGCTATACAATGCTAAAAACAGTTCACCTGCCGACCTTATAATATGAGCACTACAGAAACTAAGCTTTCGAGTGATAAAAGCCTGGAAGCAATGAAGAAATTTTCCGAGCAATATGCTAAGCGTACTGGCACTTACTTCTGTGTTGACCCTTCTGTAACTGCTGTAGTTATTGAAGGACTCGCTAAACACAAAGACGATCTTGGTGCTCCTTTGTGTCCCTGCCGCCACTACGAAGACAAAGAAGCAGAGGTAAAAGCAACTTTTTGGAATTGTCCTTGTGTTCCAATGCAGGAGCGCAAAGAGTGCCATTGTATGTTGTTCTTAACTACCGATAATGAGTTTGCTGGTGACAAGCAGGAGATTTCGATGGAAGATCTGGACACAACGAGAAAGTCCATGGTATGACCAATGCTATACCACCAAGAGAATTTTTCCAGGGTGTCGAGCAATTCAACCAACAGGAATTTTATGCCTGTCACGACACTTTGGAAGCTTTATGGCTGGAAGCCCTAGAGCCCCAAAAGCGGTTTTATCAGGGTATCCTGCAAATTGCGGTTGGTTGCTATCATCTGGGTAATCTTAACTGGCAAGGTGCAGTAATCTTGCTAGGTGAAGGAATAGGACGTCTTAGGGACTATCAAGAAGAAGTTGATGAAGGAATTGATGTCACTGGACTACTACACCAAAGTGTGCGGTTATTGAAAGGGTTGCAAGAGACAGGACCAGAACAAGTAGCGGATTTTGTGAAACAGCTCGAATCACTACCAACTAATGCTTCTGATGAGCTCAGCAGCACATCTGTTGCTCATTGGCCAAAAATTCGTATTCTTTGAAGAGGCAGGAGGCAGGAGGCAGAAGGCAGGAGGCAGAAGGGAAAAGGATTTGACTTGTTTCTCCCATTCGTAGCGGTTAGCGATCGCTTGAGTAAGCTACCAAACTCTGGGGCATGGAGGTAATTATCCATTATCCATTGTTCATTATCAATGATTGAACCTATGGTGACAACAACAACGCCAGCTGAACAGCGAATCTTACTGGAGAATATCAGTTGGCAAACATTTAAAACTATGCTGGCTGACATGGGTTCAGAACGAGGAACCCGATTAGCCTATGATTCTGGAACAGTTGAAATTATGACCCCACTAATGCCCCATGAGAACTCTAATCGACTGATTGAAGGGTTTGTTGTTGCACTATGTGAAGAATTAGGCTTAGAGATTAAACGGACTGGTTCACTGACTCTAACACGAGATGACTTGGGTTGGGTCGGTGAACCTGACAGCAGTTACTACATCCAAAATGAATCTTTGGTTCGAGATAAAGAACACATCGATCTAGAATTTGATCCACCCCCTGACTTAGTATTAGAAGTGGAATACTCTAGGTCAAAAATAGATAAACTTTCCCTGTATGCAGCGATGGGCATTCCTGAATTTTGGCGCTACAACGGGACTAGGTTGCGAATCTACAAGCTTGAATCAGGGAAGTATCAAGAGTCCAACTCCAGTCTTGCCTTTACTCCTGTACCAGTCAAAGAAATTCCCAAATTTATCCAAGAGAGTCGAAAGGTTGGTGAACTGACTTCTACCCGAAATTTCCGCAACTGGGTTAGGCAAAAAAGTAACAAGTAACAAGTAACAAGTAACAAGTAATAAGTAATAAGTAACAAGTAATAAGTAATAAGTAATAAGTAATAAGTAATAAGTAACAAGTTTTGAGTTAATCTCAACGAAAGTGCAAGGTTTTTGAGCTAAAAGATACCATTTACTTTCACCTTTGTGGAAAATTTCCTAAAACTTACGGTACTACTACTGTATGGCTTCTTCTCCAGTATTCAAGAAAACATCACTCAAAGCCAAGAAAAAAAGTTTTTCCAGCTTTGACTTAAAAACAGCCTTCAAACAACTCGGTTTGGAAAAGCTCAAACCTTGGACTATTGAGGCTCAAGCGATTCAACCAAGTGAGTTTTATTACCAAACATTAAAGCGGCTGGAAAAATTTGATTTGCGCAGTAATGAGCGCTCAAAAGAACTCCTCATCGACCTCATTTTGCAAGAAACTATTCAGGATTTCGAGCTCAAAATTTGGAAGGGTGCATCCCTGGAAAGCGACAGTACCTCTGGAGAAGTGGATTATCTACTAACTAAAGATCGAGACTATTTGGAAGCGCCTTTGCTTTGTGTCATTGAGGCAAAGAAAGATGATTTTGAGCAAGGTTTAGCCCAGTGTTTAGTGGAAATGCAAGCCTGTCAGTGGAGTAACCACCAGATTGAGCACGATGTCGATACTTTTGGTATTGTGAGCAATGGGAGTACTTGGGAATTTTACAAGCTAACTACAGAGGGAGTAGCCTATGGAACGTTGCCCTTTTCGATTGGCGATATTGCGCTTGTTTTAGGTTTATTGCACCAGATAATGAGCTTATGTCAAACCTCGATTAGGTGTTAGGTGTTAGGTGTTAGGTGTTATAAAAAAATCGAAAGTAGCGTCATAATATCGAGAAACTAGCTATCAGCTTTCAGCAATGTAGGTCAGAAACAAGCACAACCCTCTTTCCTTCTGCCTCCTGCCTCCTGCCTTCTGCCTTTTTTATTGAAAGCTGATAGCTAATGAGTTATTCCGGAATTACTGTATCTTGCCGAACAGCTAGATTCTGAATCCGCTCATCCAATGCTGGCTCAGTATCAGCTTGATTGAAAGCACTAGCCGCAGTAGGAAAGGCTAGGTGAAAGTATTCTGCTAGGGAATCCTGCTCAGAACCAAACGAGGCAAAATCGGCAATGCCTGGAAAAGTTTCGGCGATCGCACCATCTCTTACCCCATTTTGGTTGAGGTCTTCTTCTGGATCTAAAACCCCATTTTGATTAAGGTCTGGCTCACCAAAAAAATCAACCCGATCAAACAAAGCGGGATTGGCACTCAAGAAGCTGGGATAGGGGTAGCCATCGCCACCATTAGCCAAATAGTTCACGGTAACTGCACGGAAAGTACGGCTGGGCTCCCCCACTAATTGACCATTCTGAACAACCACATCGATGAGCTTGTCTTGATTATCCACAATGACTAAAGAGAGAACTCGTTCATTGACTCGACGAGTTGCATCAAAACTGAACTTAAGACCACCGACTTGGGGAAACTGCCCAGGAGTAGCACCAGGACCTGTGCCAGCTACTCCATGCTCGATTGTCTGTAACAGCTGTTCCGCCGTGAGAGTAAATAGAGTAAGTCCGTTGTTGAAACGAAGAGAATTGGTGATATCGAGCTGGGAGACTTCACCTTCTTCCTTGCCCGCAGCAGGGTTAGCGGCGGGAGGTAACAGTTCAAAGTCACTGGGGTCGGTGCTACCTTTACCAGCACTAATTACCCCAATATTAGAGCGGATACTGCCTCCATTTTTCAAGGAGATCACTGTGGTGGCATCCACCGTTTTGGCATAGGCTAAGTCGGCATCAGAAGTCAGGTCGCCCAAGTTGGTTTCTTCGGTGCGGATAAAGGTGCGATCGCCCCGCAGAAATACCTCTGTATTGCCAAAGACATTGCCATCTTGAGTGGCGATTACTGCTCCCAGAGTATCAACGATTTCTACAATTTCTGGATCTGGTGTTCCTCCTAAGGCTGCCACCCCTTGGTCATCAGTAGCGTAGGCTCCACTAATCTGGGGGTCAATAGTACTGGGAATGATCATGCCGTTGGCATCAAAGTCGATCACCAAACGACCCACGTATTTAGAGTTGGCATCGGTATTGACAACTACTATGGGGTTGCCATCCCCATCAGTTTTGAGGATGGGATAAACACCACCACTGGTATCTCCGGCCCGAAGATGATCGCTGGGATCAGACAGCAGAGTATGGGAACCTCCTGCAACAATAATATCTACATCTTGCAAACGAGGTGCTAACTCATCCCGCTCAATATTTAGTTGTTGCATGTGAGCCAAAAGAATCACCTTGTTGATGCCCGTAGCTGTCAATTCATCTACCCCAGCTTGGATTTTAGCAGCCAAGGCATCGTAATCTGTGGCATTTTCCGGTAACACGGTGATGTTATCAGAACCAGAGATAGAGGGCAGCAGGGGTGTCGTTGCTCCCACAATACCAATGGGTTCACCATTAACAGTGATAACTGCTGTTGCTGCAACGCTTCCTGGGGGAATAGTGCTGGCTTCTTGACCATTTGCTGTCACCCGGTCTGATAAGTTAGGCTCCGTGCTGAAATCCAGGTTGGCACTGAGATAAGGAAACAGTGTACCACGGTAAGCTCCCGAAGGTTGAATAATATCTCGCACTTCCTTACTGCCAAGATCGAAGTCGTGATTGCCAACAGTGGAAGCTTGAATGCCGAATTGATTAAGGATTTCGATATCAGCAA
>JAAHHL010000694.1 GCA_010672185.1 Caldora sp. SIO3E6
AGGTATTTACCGACAATGGTGCAAGGTTTTTAAAGCCAAAAATGCAAAAACCTTGCACTATTTTGGCTTGCCATAGGATTGAAAGCCTTGTCTGGTATGGCTTACACACCTATACAGCAGACCCTAACTAGGCGATCGCAAACGAACTTCACTACCAGCCAAAAGCAACAGACCAAGTGATTGCAGCCATGACCAAAAACGCGATCGCAGATATCAAATCTCGGTAGGGGCGCAATGCTTGCCATTGGTGTCAACTTAACGTGAAATCCTTGCCCCACCGGTCGTTTAAAGACCGGCTAATAGCTCAAGTCATCTAAAGATGACTCATATCAATCGGCTCAAACATCTTCAGTCCACTTTAAGTGGACTTGAGCTATTAGCAAGGAACTTAAGTTCCTTGTGAGGCATGAGTCTTGCGTTAAGTTGACACCAATGAATGCTTGCGCCCTTTATGTATAATCATATGCATAATATGAAATATGCAATTTGGCTTACTGAACTGCCCCAAATTTTAATCAAAGCCAGAATTGCTGCAAACCTAACACTGCTGATCCCCCTAAATCCCCCTTGAAAAGGGGGACTTTTGTCTGCTGTACTTAATTCAAGCGCGAAGTGCTGTAAGTATAGTGATATAATTACTTTTATTGAACTTTTATAAAAAAATTATGTTCAGCAATTTTTTTACATTTATTGTTGCTTTTATTCTCAGTTTTTGCTTTTATGTTTTTCCCGTTGCAGCCAGTCCTTTAATTCAGCCTTCTAGTATGGCTATTTTAGGTTTAAGAGGCACTGCACCGCAAGATTTAGGAATTAATAAAGGACTTTTAAAACCCTGTCCCGCTTCACCCAATTGTGTCGTCAGTCAAAATGGAGATGATACCCATAGTATTGAACCTATTACTTATCAAACTGACCGAGAAACGGCCAAAAAAGTATTATTAAAAGTTTTAACTGTTGTACCACGAACTACTGTTGTAGAAGAAACTGAAAATTATATTCGCACAGAATCAAGGAGTTCTTTATTAGGATTTGTTGATGATGGCGAATTTTATTTTCCAGAAGCTGAAAAAGTGATTCATGTACGTTCAGCTTCACGGTTAGGAGAGTCTGATTTGGGGGTAAACCGCAGACGTTTAGAACAAATAAGATTAGCTTTACAAGATTTAGGAATATAAAATCGAAAATCGGACAGTTGGATCTAGTGCAAAAATAGGAGCTATCAATGGCTTTTAGTGATTATAAAACTATTGCTCAAGTTCAAGAAGAGTATAATATCAAGTATTTGGAAGAATACTTTATTGAAATCGCCGATTTAAAACCTTCTAACTTTTTTGTTAAGGAATTTGAATTTAGCGAACAGAACATGGATATATTCACATCTGAATCATCAAGATGCGAAAATATAATTTATCCAATTTTAAGAGAAGTTTATAAAAGTTTTACTGATAAATATACTCTTTGGAGCCACAAGTCCATAACCTATAATGCTAAACTCAATGGAACGCCGGATTACTTGTTTTCAACCAAATCAGAATTAGGTAAAACTGTTTTGGGTTTGCCAATCGTCATTGTTGTTGAAGCAAAAAAGAATGATTTTAGCGAAGGATGGGGGCAATGTCTAGCTGAGTTGATTGCTGTACAAAAATTAAATAAAGCCGAGAAACTTCCTGTGTATGGGATAGTAACAGATGGAGAATTATGGCAATTTGGAAAATTAGTATCCGATGAATTCACAAAGAGCAAGTTGAGAATTACTATTCCCGATTTAGATAAAATTTTTGGAACGATAAGTTTTTTATTGTCAAGCAAAAGGGAAGTTGAATTAAGTAGGTTTGGATAATTATAGCGCTTCTCCGACTCATGAGGTAAACCCTATCCTACTATCAGATTTGACACACAATTAAGAAAAGAAATCGACTGTACCTCACAAGTCGTATAATTGCTATATTAGCTAAAAAGTTGAATCCTCAGATCTGAGTGCTATTAGCTAAAAAGCTGATAGCTGATAGCTGATAGCTGATAGCTATTAGCAGATATCCACACTATATGTGCCAAAATGAGATGCACCTAAAGCTGCTGGAGTAAAGCAATGGTGAAACCTTCAATTCTTGACCCTGCTGCAAGTTACAGCTTTAGCCAATATAGCACCCTACCCTTTGACACCGCCGATATTCTAGCTGAATTCGGGGTTGCTTTCCAATCTGCTTCTCTCCAGCTCCCAGAGCAGCAGCCCCTAGACCCTACTCCACTGACTGATGAATTGGCAGAAAACTTGGCATTAGTAGATCCTACCTCAGAAATTGCTCGTCGAGAGTCGCTAATTTTTCCAGTGCTAAAAACCGTTTGCAAGTTTATCCAGTCACCCCTTAAGATTGAGTATTCGATCCGAGTCAGCAACCAACTGAAGGGCAATGTGGATTACTTCATTCCCACACCTCAAAATCTGGTGATTATTGAAGCGAAAAATGCCGATCTCGGTAAAGGATTTACCCAGCTGGCAGTGGAACTAATTGCCCTAGACCAGTGGATTGATGCCCCTGTAGACTATATTTATGGAGCGGTAACGACAGGAGATACCTGGAAATTTGGTCTGTTCCATCCCCAGCAAAAGTTGATGCAAAAAGACATCAATACCTACGGTGTTCCCAACGACTTGGCTAAGGTTCTCGCGATCCTGTTTGGTATTACTCTCCAAACACCCAGTATGAATTGACCAGGTGGATTTTGGGATATTGGTAGCAATCTGGGAAAATGCGATCGCACATATCAAAACTCAATAATCTCTTGTGGAAAAGTCTTCTAGTGCAGCTCGGGGTCAATAACTGAGCAGCTAAAATTACTCAAGAACATAAAGGTGGCTTACCTGCTTGTAGGAACGGGACTGACGGGGCTCGAACCCGCAACTTCCGCCGTGACAGGGCGGTGCTCTAACCAGTTGAACTACAGTCCCAAATTTCTTAACCGTTTTCTATTATTACTCAGATTACTCGATTTGTCAAATTATTTTTTTTGAGCGAAATTTCCCGTGCAAGTTATCGAGGCAGAACATCGTCTAATCGTAGTTGTAGAGTGGGGAGGAGAGGAGAGGCGATCGCATCTCCCAATCTATACTGTTGCGGTTGATACTCGTCTCCATCCAATTGACAGACAGTGAAGGTTGGTTGCTTGGGTTTACCGATAAAGGCGGTTCCTCCAAGTCCACGAAAATCGACAATCCAATATTCAGGGATACCGAGTAGGGCGTACTCTTCCACTTTGCGGGCATAGTCAGTTTCCCAGTTGGTACTAACCACTTCCACTACTAGTTTAATGGAGCGACCTAAAGTAATTACGGGTTCTCGCTCCCAGAGGGGTTCGTTAACCAACATGGTTTCATCAAGAACCACAATATCAGGACGGCGAGCAGTAGCAACATCAGCAAGGGGCTGAATTAGGCATCTACGAGGAATAAACCAGGGGAGCTGAAGATTGGTTATCGCAATACCGATTTGGGTGGCTAGTTTGCCACCAACAGCTTCGTGGGGACCTGTCGGTTCCAGATCAATAAGTTCTCCATCGGCTAATTCGTAGCGAAAGTCATCACTGTATTGGGTAATGAATTCATCAAAGGTTAGGGGTTGTGTGAGGGTGTAGGCCATGAATAATTAATAATTAATAATTAATAATTAATAATGGATAAATTAATTGTTATGCATGGTGGTGAATTTTTTTTATTGGGACTGCCTTATTGTACTAATTGAACTAAACGCTTAAGAATACTTAATACTGTATAAAGCTCGTTTCCAGGATTGACTAAGCTGAATAACCTCGATGTGGCATACTGAGGGATAGGTTGACGAATCAACTTCACAAATAGAAAATTTCTCCCGTTGGTCATCATCCCAAAGACAGGTAAATTAGGAGTTGGACTTGCTAGCATATAAGATAAAAGCTGTGCTCTGCCTTCATCAATATCAACAGCGGCTCGTTTGGCTTCGATGACCAATACCCAAAGTTTTTCAAACAAAACCAACACATCCACATTGCCTTTGATCAGAGTCCCCTTATCTTCGGTGCTAATCTCAAAAGATGGCTCTGATTTGATATGAAAAGGCTTGAGATAAACTTCAGCTAAATCCAATAGAGGAGATAAGACAATCATCTTGACTGTGTTTTCTAACAGGGGAGGATATTCCAAAAGATTGTTAAAACTATCCTTGACTCGATCTAGCCGTCGCTTTTCTTCTGCTGTTAGTTCTGGCAAATTCTCCTGCCACTCTGGAAAGAATTGTTGGTCTTCGAGCAACTGTAACCCGAAGAGATTATCCAAGTCGTGCAAGGTAACTGCTTTTGCTTGTATAGTTTGAACCATTGAAAGAATTGGGAATTGGGAATTGGGAATTGGGAATTGGTGACAAGTTAAGGTAAAGATGTCGTTGTCAAGGGAGCGGAGGAGCGGAGGAGCGGAGGAGCGGAGGAGCGGAGGAGCGGAGGAGCGGAGGAGCGGAGGAGCGGAGGAGCGGA
>JAAHHL010000695.1 GCA_010672185.1 Caldora sp. SIO3E6
TCAGCAATATAGTTGTTCAAACCCCATTGATTAAAATAGGCAGAGATTTGGGGTAAAAAAGCTCGAAAACCCATCAACGAGAGTAAAAGTACTACCGATAGTCCCAGTTTTACCTCTTAGATGTAGGGGCGTAGCATTTGGGCGATAATTTCAACCCATATTCCCAAGTATACCTATCCATTGGCGACTGCTATAATTCGTACATTACAGGCGCACACCTATCCCATTATTAAGTAATAATAGCAAAAAATCATGCAAATTACAACCAATACTCATATTAGTAACTGGCAAGATGCCAGTTCCACAATTGTTTTTTGATTGATGGTAATTGCTAGTATCTTTTGGTATCATTGTTTAGGATAAGAGAATTGTGTACCCACAGAACAATCTTACCTATCCAACCAAAGAATTTCGAGCAGCAGTTAATAACATGGATGTTCTAATTGAGTCAACAAGAAGCTTTGAGAAGGATCTTGGTAGTCTAAGTGAAGATGAACAAACCGCAGCAGTGAACAAAATCAATGATTGCGCTAATCTCTTCGCCACTCAAAAAGCTGAAGTCTATCGTCAGTTATGTTGTCTTCCCTTATCGTCAGATCTTAATGGCTACGAATCTTCGCTATACACCCTCAAGATTTCGCAGCGACTAAGGGTAATTTTGGCAGTTGACGAAGATCCAATTTTTGGGCAAGTTATTTTTACTCTCTTTCGAGCAGTCAAACACCAAGACCTTGATCAGGCGTATCAAAGTGTGGCAGAGTCTTTGTATCAAGAACTACTCCACCTTAACCGAGAAACTGCACAAATATCATAAGTTCGTTTATGGCACAAACCCTGACTCTTTGTGATGAATACGGCATTATTTATCAAGCGATGAATATTTTGCCAGACGACGAGCTGAAGATTGGCTTTCTTGAAGCCTTGTCAGAGCTTGAAGATAATGAGTGTCACAGAACAAGAAAATTTCCGAAAACGAGGTTGCATAAAGTCAAAGGTGTAAAACAGGCAATTTATCGTGCCGATATCGATAAAGTCTCAGGTTGGCGCATCCACGTTCAATATATTAATAGACAAATTCATCTCAAGGATATTATCAAGGGACAAAGACATGATGATGTCATTGAGGTAATTAAATCTAAAAAGGTACGCTATGAGTAATTTCTCCAGAGCGAGAACTTGTCATTGGGTTTCGCTTTGATGGCTCCCAACCTACTGGCGTGGCACAATTAAAAATGTAGGTTGGGTAGAGCTTTCTTCGTGACCCAACAAAGCGTTACTGGTGTTGGGTCTCGTTGCCTCGACCCAACCTACGTCTTTGACGACCCCCAACCTACACCCAACACAAATCGCTCTTGCTAGATAAGCGTTGCTCAACTTATTTAACTAAACCCTATTGTAACTATGCCTGAAGAACAACCACCTTCCCAGGAAACCCTAACCCTAGAACCTGGTACCTTATGGACAAGGGTTACCCAGCAAACTGCTCATGCACTCCAATGTGGAGCTCTCCAATCTATACCTACAGAGTCAGAATTCGTTGAGCAAGATGGTATTAATTTCGTAGTTCGGATCTTGTCCAACCTGATACGCAAAGATAAGGCAAAGAAGGAACAAGACCAAAAATCAACCAATTCTGGAAAAGAGTTCAATCCCTTCCTTCCCTACGAAGAGGATTTGTTCGTTGCAGATATTTCCCCCACACACCTGTGTCTATTGAACAAATTTAACGTTGTAGACCATCACCTGCTTATCGTTACTCGCTCCTTTGAAGAACAGGAAACCTTGCTCACTGTGCAGGATTTTGACGCTATGGGTCGATGCCTAGGAGAATTCGAGGGTTTGGCATTCTACAATGGTGGTAAGCTAGCAGGGGCTAGCCAGAAACACAAACATCTGCAACTTATTCCTCTACCATTCACCCCCAATGGACTAAAGATACCCATCGAACCGGCGATCGCTTCTGCCAGATTTCAAGGAACCATTGGTACTATATCCAGCTTTCCTTTCCTCCACGCGATCGCTCGATTAGACCCCAATTGGGCAAAAACTCCCTTAGAAGCAGCTGTAGCAACCAACCAGTGTTATCATGACTTGCTACGTGCGGTGGGTTTGCAAAGTAATGAAACTGCCAGAGGAAACAGACCATCGGTCGCCTACAATCTACTGGCTACCCGGCAATGGATGCTGCTTGTGCCGCGATCGCAAGAGGATTTCGAGTCAATTCCTGTAAACTCTTTAGGATTCGCAGGTGCTCTTCTTGTGCGCAATGAGCAACAAATGCAGATTCTGAAAAACTACGGACCGATCAATATCCTAAAGAGGGTTGCTTGTTAGGTGTTAGGTGTTAGGTGTTAGGTGTTAGGTTTTAGGTTTTAGGTTTTAGGTTTTAGTCAGTAGTTCTGTTGCCTCCTGCCTCCTGCCTCCTGCCTTCTGCCTTCTGCCTTCTGCCTCCTGCCTTCTGCCTCCTGCCTTCTGCCTTCTGCCTCCTACCTCAAAATTAACAAGATTGAGTTACCAAGGATGAAGGCTTCAGCAAACTTACTCCAGTCATTTCTGTTTCCCTAAACTTTGCCCCAGTCCAGTCTACCCCGCGCAAAATTGCCCCAGTTAGGTTTACCCTTTGCAAGTCTGCCCCACTCAAGTCTGCCCCAGTTAAGTTGGCTCCAGTTAAGTTAACCTTCTGTAGGTTAACTCCACTCAAGTCTGCGCCGGTTAAGTTTGCCTTGGTTAAGTTAACCCCACGTAAGTCTGCTTGATTGAGATTTACCCTTTGGAGGTTAGCACCTTCTAGCAAAGTAGAATACAGCTTAGTCTGACTTAAGTCTCCCTCACTCAAGGAAACCTCTGTCAGATTAACTCCCACTAGCACCGTCTTATGAAGCTTTGCCCTCCTCAAGTTCGTCCATTTTAAGTTAACCCCACTCAGAACTCGTTTACTTAGATCTACTCCACGAAAATCTCGCTTTCCTGCCTTATACAATCTCAACAGCTCATCAGAAGATACTTTCCGAGAACGACTGCCCTCGTCTGCCTGACTAACTACAGAAATAGGAGCTGTGGATTGGTAGCGATTACCGGTATCAGAGGGTTGCATATCTTTCATGCCTGATGTACCTTACAGTCTTAATCATCAGGCATTTCTCTGGAAAAGCTCTTGAGGTAAATCCTGAAAAAGCGTGAATTTAAACGGGGTCGATAGTAAGTGTTGTCAGCTTTAGCTGTAATGTGGTGCTTAAGGAAGTGTGACTAATATCACCGGTCGAAAGGAGTTGGTTGCTACACGCCAAGCTGTGAAGCGTGCTAAGGGAATTAATTTTTGGAGCTGTTGACCAAGTTTTGGAGAGGAGAAGCAAGAGAAACTTTGGCAAAAGAGGTGTGAGGTTTACTTGCATAAACACTAATTCACAATTTAAGTACACAACAGCCTAAGAGTTTTTAGTGAACAGCTGCGAAATGAATTTGGAGATGGGATTGAATTTATCTCTAGGCTGGTTTGATCCTGTATTACTTGAGAGAACTATACCATCAGGCATAGTTGTACCAGTCAGATTGACTCCTGTCAAGTCTGCTCCAGTTAAGTTTGCCCCTGTCAAGTCTGCTCCAGCTAGATTGGCATGGTGGAGATTAGCCCAGACTAAGTTTGCTCCACTTAAATCTGCTTCGGTTAGATTGACTCCGGTCAAATTTGCCATACTTAAATTTGCCCTTGCTAGATTAACTCGCTTGAGTATAGAACCATTGAGTTCTGCTCCAAACAAGTTTACCAAGCTCAAATTAACATCATTCAAGATTGACTCACGGAGGTTGACTTTGGCAAAATCTAGTTCCCCCGCTGCATACCTATTTAAAAACTGCTCAGGAGATATTTTCTGAGTGTTAGAAGAAGTAGCTGAGGATTGAAAACTGATTCCGAGGTATGAGAGTTGCATGTTTTTTTGAAATTATGTCCTAATTTCCAATTATGTACTAATATTTACAATTTTCCATTATAGAACCTAGAAAGACAATTGAAATATGCCCTCCTTTTGAGTGAGATTGATCATCTTTGGGAGTGATTTAGAATTTATTTTTTAATAATTTTAATTGATGACTTATACTAAATTGTGTTTTACACACCTCTTTAAGAGGATAGCAAAACCTTATTAAAACGTCAAAATTCAGTACAGTAAGAGGGGTTTGGACAAACGGATTTGATTATCTTTTGTGTAAAGAAACTGTAAAGTTATGATTCTAATAGTAATGATTTTTTTCTATCCTTATAATTTAATGCTGCGCCAATAATTGCTGGTTATTTTTTGTTTTAGAAAAGATAAAAACTACATTTGTTACATGTCTTTGGTTATTTGTTGTTTGTTCCTTGTAACAACCAAGACTGACAGATTTAGAGACTTATCTTGCTTAGTTTATACTCCCCACACTAAAATACAGCGCTTTGCGCTGCTATGCGGCACACTGCTGACCCCCATTGGTGACAAGTTAAGGCAAAAATGCCGTTGTCAAGGG
>JAAHHL010000696.1 GCA_010672185.1 Caldora sp. SIO3E6
GAGTTCAGGAGGAATTTTCTGGTAAAAGTGCAAGGTTTTTGAACTAAAAAATACCATTTCCTTGCACTTGGCGAGACTGAAAACGATTGAAAAGCTTGTCTGGCATGGCTTCCACACTTATTCAGCAAACCCCAATTACTGCTCGGATAAGCTCGAATCCCTCTCCCTCAGCTTTCCTACCTCCCACACCTCCCACACTCCCCACACTCCCCACACTCTCCACTAGGGAGCTTGCCAAATTCTTTGGTGGTACTGTTCTACATCAGCATAAGGATCTGGAGTACCATGAGCATGGTTGTGAGAGTGGTCATGTCCATGACTGTGGTGATGATGGTGGTCATGTCCGTACACTGTACCATTTCCCACTGCTGCTAGTCGGAATTTACACATCTCACAGTTCATTTGTACTTGTCCTAGTTGGGTCTCAATTTCTCGCTCCCGGAGCACGGATAGTAGTTGTGGTTGAATCCCCATTTCCGGTAGGCAAGTTAGGGAAATTTCTGGATACTGTTCTTGTTGTTGAGCAGTGATATCAAAAATTTTCTTTACTAACACCCCAGTGAAGAGGAAGTAGGGAACCACTATAATACGCCGAGGTTGATAGAGTCGAGCACGACGGAAGCCTTCTTCGAGGCGGGGATGGGTGATGCCAATAAAACAAGTTTCAACAGTTTGGTAGCCGCTACCTTCCCAAAGCATACGAGCCATTTTGTAGACATCCCCGTTAGCATCGGGATCACTGGAACCTCTTCCCACAAATAGCAAAACTGTATCTTTTCTGCTGGGGATAGAGGATGCAGAATGCTCTAATTGCTCCCCTGATGGCTTATCAAGGGTGGCGAGGCGCTGGTGCCACAAATCCAGAATCTGGGGGTTAATGCCAAAATGACGCCCATAGTAAAACTTCAATTGGGGATGTTTGGCTCTTGCTCTGTCTAACTCGTTGGTAACGTCAAATTTATTGTGCCGTGCAGCAAACAGCAGAATCGGTAGAACAGAAAATTCCGTGTAGCCCTGTGCCAGACATTTATCGACTCCTTCCTGAATTGTCGGGCCTGTTAGTTCCAAAAAGCAAGGCAGTACAGGGCGAGAGGAGTCTAAAGTTTGGTAGGCATCAGCAAAATCAAGGAAAGTCTGACGCCCTTCCTGATCTTTGGTACCATGACCAATCATTAACAGAGGGCGTTGTAATGGTAGGGGTGTTAAAGCAGGTAATGCCTTTGTGAAATGGTTTGTCTCAGTAGCAATCATGAAATTATTATGCTCCCTTCCTGTGCAAGGCAGGAAATAGAGTGGATAAGCAACAAATAGGTGTTCTGACTTCTGGGATGATGAAGTTTATCAGGCAAGAGGATGTCAAAATCTCTGTTTTATCTTTTATCTTTGACACTTGAGCTTTATTTCATCCTTTCTTCCAGTTACAGCTGCCGCACAGTCCCGGAATTTCACCGGTGTTTCCCCATGTTGTTGCGGTTTATTGGTGCTTTGATATCTTAACTGATTGCAGCTAGACTAGTTGTTAGGCGCTAGGTTCAGACCCTGATAGGGATTCAGGGTAATTGAGAGTTGGTATTGAGTAATTTTTCTTATTGAAGATTTAAGGGATGTTTTAATCCCTGATAGGGATTAAGAGCAATTGCGAGTTCATATAATAAGCTTCCGCTCCACCAGGAAGGTAGATGTTTCAATCCCTGCTAGGGATTTAGAGCAATTGCGAGCTTTTATTATTTGTGACAATGCCCATGATTTACCCAAGTTTCAATCCCTGCTAGGGATTTAGAGCAATTGCGAGATTTTTGGATACTGCTTGGTAAGCTATTGCTCGGTTTCAATCCCTGCTAGGGATTTAGAGCAATTGCGAGATATGATGTAAAATTTGAGCTTAAAAAAGGTGCTGTTTCAATCCCTGCTAGGGATTTAGAGCAATTGCGAGGGCGGGTTTCTGGAACCCTTGCTGTATTAGGTTTTCAAGGTTCAATTGCGCTAATGAATAAAAATATAGCATTTCAGCCCCTGGTTGATCAATCCCCTTATTTTTAAAATGGCCTCAAACCTAGTCCCCATAAGCATTTCAGAAAATGCGCTAATCTAATTTTTCAGCAATACACCTCAAACTCTTGTACAGAAAGCGATTCAGCCATTTTTTTACACCTCTTCAAAAAAACACCTACCCTTTAGCGCAATCTCTGAATTAGGTGTTAGGGATTTTTCTACAAAAATAGTTGTGTAGACCCTTTGATTGAACTCTCTACAACTATTATCCCTCCTTGTCTCCCTTGTCCCCCTTGTCTCCCTTGTCTCTTTTGAGCTGCTCAAGAACTTCTGCCTAGCTACAGTAGTTGTAGAGAGCACAATTGTGAGGCTACACAGCTATATATATACTGTCTCATTTTGAGTGTAAATTTATATTACGAGCATCTTACTTGCTTTGGTGTAATTCTGTCGGAGTTGAAGAGCCCCAAAAATACATGAGCCAGATTTCTTCCCCAGCATCTACTCCTTCCCCACTAAATTTGTTTAAGCAACCAACTGATTGGTTCTATGCCTTGTGGAAATTTTCCCGTCCTCATACGATTATCGGTACTACCTTTAGTGTGTGGGCACTGTATCCCATCGCTTTGAGAGCCACCGAGGCTCACCTCACAGTAGGAAATTTTGAGCAGTTATTGGGAAGTTGGATAGCTTGCTTGTGTGGCAATGTCTATATTGTCGGACTCAATCAACTAGAAGATGTCGAAATTGACAAAATTAATAAACCCCATCTGCCCATTGCCGCAGGGGAGTTTTCTCAGCGACAAGCTCAGTTAATTGTCGCGATCGCTGGTATCCTAGCACTGCTGTTGGCAGGATTGTTCGGACCTTGGTTGCTGTTGATGGTAGGTATTAGTTTGGCCATTGGAACTGCTTATTCTCTACCACCAGTGCGGTTGAAGCAGTTCCCCTTTTTGGCTGCTCTGTGTATTTTTTCTGTGCGGGGGGCAATTGTCAATTTAGGACTGTTTTTACATTTCAGTTGGGTATTGCAGGGGGGTAAAGTAATGATGCCGACACCTGCGGTATGGGCATTGACATTATTTATTTTGGTATTTACCTTTGCGATCGCGATTTTTAAAGATATCCCGGATATGGAGGGAGACAAACAGTACAATATCACCACCTTTACCATCCGCTTAGGGAAGCCGGTGGTGTTTAATCTAGCCAGGTGGGTAATAACTACTTGTTACTTGGGGATGATAGTGGCTAGTTGGTGGTTAACTGCTTCAGTTAATCTCGCGTTTCTGGGTATTACTCATCTGGCAGTATTGGGTTTATTGTGGTGGCGTAGTCAAAATGTGGACTTGCAAGATCCAAAAGCGATCGCTAGTTGCTACCAATTTATCTGGAAACTCTTTTTCCTGGAATATTTGCTGTTCCCGATAGCCTGTCTTTTGGCTTGAAAGTTGTCTTTTGTTGAATGAGTAATGAGTAATGAGCAGTAGTAGGACTTCAGTCCAAAAAGAAGCCAGAAACTAGTCCTATCAAATGATTTGATCATCGCTTTTCATATTGATTGTCTCGATAGTAATGAGTAATGAGCGCCAAATTCTCAATTCTCAATTCTCAATTCCCAATTCCCAATTCCCAATTCCCAATTTAACTTTATGCTCGAAACTCCCCAACAAATATACCTAATAGCTGTCGCCGTAGTGGTTGTGATTTTTGCTGTACTTGCTTATTTATTGCAGAAGACAGTTGTTACTTCATCCTTGTTTCAAAAAGGAGTAAGCTTCTACCAACAACAGGATTACCCCAATGCTGAGGTAGTTTTTCGTCAGTTGATTAAGCGCCAATCGACTAATGACATGATTTCCTTGCTGTTGGGGAAGGTGCTGGTGGAGCAAGGTAAGTTTGAGGAAGCTATTTCTGTATTGCAGGGATTAGTCAATCGTTCACCCAAAAACGTCGATGGTTATTTGAGATTGGGAGAGGCTTTGATTCAACAGGGGCAACTAGAGGAGGCTATTGCTGTATATCGGGAATTAATTCGCCGCGCTCCCCAAAATACGGAAATTACCTGGCAGATAGGAACAAATCTAGCGAAGGAAGACAGGTTAGAGGAAGTAATCGCTGGTTACCGAGAAGTAGTGCAGGAAAATCCCCAGCAAGCAGTAGTTCATTTGAACTTAGCCAATGTGTTGATGGCACAAGGAGATGTGGAGGCAGCAATTGGTGAATATCAAGAAGCAATTCGTCTCAAAGTCAAACAACCAGACGCTTACTGGTATTTAGGGGAGGCTTTAAACCAACAAGGCAAGCCAGATGAGGCTCTAGCTGTCTGGCGGGAAGGGGTAAAGCTCAATCCCAATGATACGGTGGGGATGTCGAAAATTAAGCTGGCTCTGACTGAAGAAGGCAAGTTGGGTTAGGGTGTATAGCCTCAGGGGGCTTGAAAAGTAGTCAGGGTGTGGGGTGTGTGGTGTAGGGTGTAGGGAAAAAGATGCTCA
>JAAHHL010000697.1 GCA_010672185.1 Caldora sp. SIO3E6
TCCCTACAAGGAACTTAAGTTCCTTGCTAATAGCTCAAGTCATCTAAAGATGACTCAATCGGCAAAAAACATATTCAGTCCACTTGAGTGGACTTTAGCTATTAGCCGGTGAACTTGAGTTCTGGGTGGGTGTGGAAGCTAAGCGTGAAGCTATCCCTAGTTTAAGTTAACATCAATGGGAAGCAAGATGCTCCCACTACACTCTTGGAACAACAATAACTCCCATTCCCAATTCCCAATTCCCAATTCCCAATTCCCAATTTTCCATTCCCAATTCCCAATTCTAAATTCTAAATTCTAAATTCTAAATTCTTAATGTCTGAGCCTCAACCTCAATGGCAACTCCAACCAACCCCTCAAGTACCTCAGTGGTTTCTGGAGGTGGTAAAAACCTATACCCCAAACACCGACGGACATTATGCGGCACAACTGTTGTGGCAACGGGAAATTCGTGACTCCAAGCAATTAGCTGGCTTTCTGAACCCAGAGTATTATCAACCAGCTAGTCCTTTTGAATTTGGACAAGAAATGAAATGGGGGGTGCAACGGCTCAAGCAAGCTGGGATAGCTGGGGAAAAAATTGCTATTTGGGGGGACTTTGACGCCGACGGCATTACCTCTACTAGTGTTCTTTGGGAAGGACTAGGACAGTTTTTTCCCCAGCATCAACAACTAAGTTACTATATTCCCAATCGCCTCACCCAATCTCACGGTCTTAACTACCAGGGAATTGACCAACTAGCAGCCGCAGGAACGAAGCTAATTGTTACCTGCGATACTGGCAGTACTAATCTGGAGGAAATTGATTACGCCCAAGAGTTAGGAATAGATCTAATTATTACCGACCACCATACCTTACCACCAGAACGCCCAAACGTAATTTCGATTATTAATCCCCGGTATTTTGCCGAGACTCACCCCCTATTTCACTTATCTGGCGTTGCAGTTGCATATAAATTAGTCGAAGCACTCTATCAATTTCTGCCAAATATTCCCCAACAGCCTCTCGAACAACTCTTAGACTTAGTCGCAATTGGTTTAATTGCCGATTTAGTACAACTCAGTGATGACTGTCGCTACTTAGCACAACTGGGAATTGAACGCCTACAAAAAAACTTACAACCTTTGCCCATATCCCAAAGGCGTCCCGGAGTAACTCGCCTGCTAGAATTGTGTAAGCGCAGTGGCGATCGCCCCACAGATATTTCCTTTGGTATTGGTCCGAGAATTAATGCTGTCAGCCGTATCCAGGGAGATGCTACCTTCTGCGTAGAGTTACTCACTAGTCGTGATGAACATTATTGTGAACAACTGGCATTGGCAACGGAACTAGCCAATACTCGCCGCAAGTCTTTGCAAAAAGACGTTACTCAGCAAGTAAAAAACAAGCTTGCTCAATTGGATCTTTCCACTACTAATGTCATTGTACTCGAAGACTCTCAGTGGCCTATCGGTGTTTTAGGCTTAGTAGCAGGTCAAATTGCTCAAGAATATGGACGCCCTACTATTTTATTAAGTACATGGGGAATTAATAATGAAGAATTGGGAATTGGGAATTGGGAATTGGGGAATTGGGAAAAGGTTGGTAATCAAGAGCAAGGTTACGTAAATGATAGTAGTGGGAGCATCTTGCTCCCTAATATCACCGCAAGGGAACAAGATGTTTTCGCCTCGCCCACGCTAAGCGATCGCACTACAATTTTGCAACAATGGGATGCTTCCGACAAGTCAGCCATTGCTAGAGGTTCTGCTCGTTCTGTTAATAATATTGACCTTTATGAATTAGTCAACTCCCAAGCCCACCTATTGCACCGATTTGGTGGTCATCCTTTTGCTGCTGGATTGAGCTTGCCGGTGGAAAATATTCCCCTGTTTACCGAAGCCATTAACCAACAACTACGACAACAACTTGCTCATACTGGTATGTTAATGACCCCAGTAATTGAAGCTGATACGGTAGTTACTGTAGCAGACTTAGGGAGAGAACTGTTCCGGGAACTCAAGCTTCTGGAACCTTGCGGTATGGGTAATCCTATTCCCAAATTGCTAATTAAAAACTGTTGGTTTGAGGCAGTCTCGAATCGCAATACTAAGGATTTTAAAGGTCGCAAGGTGCAATATATCAAAACAGAGTTGGAAATTTGGGACGACTCTACTAATAACGGCTTTCCCGGCATTTGGTGGGGTCATTATCGAGACGAAGTACCAAAAGGAAGATGCAATGCCGTAGTTGAACTTGACTATAACAACTACAAAAAACGCGCCGAAGTACGCATTGTTGCCTTGCAATCGACTCAAGCAGAATTTTCCTTCAATATTCCCACTCAGTTAGATTGGATTTTAGATTGGCGTGGTGTCGGTGAGGTGGGGAGATGGGGAGATGGTGGAGATGAGGGGGACAAGGGGGACAAGGGAGACAAGGAAGACAAGGAAGACAAGGAAGACAAGGAAGACAAGGAA
The DNA here is from genome assembly GCA_010672185.1 of Caldora sp. SIO3E6. Lineage (GTDB taxonomy): Bacteria > Cyanobacteriota > Cyanobacteriia > Cyanobacteriales > Coleofasciculaceae > Caldora. The sequence continues at coordinate 2,461 of JAAHHL010000697.1, forward strand.
GATAAGGGGGACAAGGGAGACAAAGAGGAACTAAATACACCAATTCCCAATTCCCAATTCCCAATTCCCAATTCTCAAACAACCAACAACCAACCCCTAACAATCCGGGAATGTCCCACCAGCTGGGATGAGTTGCAAGTTTGGTGTCGAAGAGCGATCGCAGCAGAACGAAAATTAGCGATCGCTTACTCACCTCCCAAGCTATTACCCCCTAGGGACATTTGGGAACAGTTAGTTGGAATTGCTAAATTCCTCAGTCGTACAAAGCAAGCAGCTACCCTTACTCAACTTAAGGAAAAGCTAGAATTAAGCGATCGCACTCTCCAATTGGGAATCAATGCTCTTCCCTTCCTTGGTTTCCAGGTGAAGCATGTAGACTGGGGCGTACAAGTCCACTGGCAGCCTGGGGAGTTATCTTCAGAAGCTGTTAATTCTACTACTAATGAGCTCATTCAAGAATTTTTGGCAGGAGTTGAAGAAGAACAGTTTCGACGTCAGTATTTCTACCAAGTTTCCTTGTCTACGGTTCAAACAATGGTAACTCAAACAGTTCTCAAAAAGTAGAGGAAAGAAAATGACCCGCACACCAGTAAAATTAACCTTTGAGCAATACCTAGAATATGACGATGGCACCGATAACCGCTATGAATTATCCAATGGGGAACTGATACCAATGCCGCCGGAAACCGATAACAATGATTGGATAGCTGTCTGGCTCAGAGATGAATTAGTGCAATTAGTCAACCGACGTTTAGTCAGATGCCATACTTGTGAGCTACAAGTTCAAGGGTCACCACAAAACCGCTATCCAGACTTGGTGGTAAGGAGAGAAGAACATCTCATCCATCCAGAAAAAAGACTTACCATTACCCTTAATATGCCTCCCCCACGGTTAGTTGTTGAGGTGGTTAGCCCCTATCGTAACCAAAAAGATGATAACTACCGACACGATTATGTGGAGAAGCGACTACAGTATGAGCAGCTTGGTATTCCTGAATACTGGATTGTTGACCCTCAAGCACAGTTAGTAACTGTACTGGTGTTGGTGAATGGGAGCTATCAGGCAACTGAGTTTACTGGTAATCAGCGGATTGTTTCTCGGATTTTTCCTGAACTGGAGCTGACTGCTGCACAGATTTTACAAGCGAGGTAGTTACTTGCCAGATCCGGTTTACTGAGACCAATGACATAAGAAAAAAGATAATTTGCTTTTTAAATGCGGATTTGCTAGCAAAAGAAAGAATCGAACCAAAAAAATTTTTGATTGTGGCAATAACCGAGTGAATGAGGTATGCTTGGATTACAAGCTTTTTTAAAAAGCAAAGTAAGTCTATGAATCATCACTCTGCTCACCAACAGCATATTGAGTGGCTAGAAGCTCAGCTGGCTCAACAAAAGCAAGAACTCACAGCAGCCGAAGAAAAGCTTGCTGAAGCGAAAGCTTTGATGGAGCAAAAGCAGGCTAGTGTGGCATATTTTCAAAGAACATTAGAGATATTAGTCTCATATGAGTTTGGAAAAACACAAGCAGAAGCAATAGCAGAGAGGAGTTCAGACTATAGTGAGAATGGAGTAGCTTGGGATTTTGCCACTGATACTAGAGATCAGAATAAAAGCCAAGATACTTCAAACCTCTTTGGTTATAAAGATGAATATTCTGACGATGAAACTTTGGATAACGAAGAGCTTGAAGATGAAGAGTTTGATGATAAAGAGTTTGATGATGTAGAGAAGCGCAATCCAAAAGATATGTTACGGTCTGAGTTCAAGAATATGACTTTAGGGGATGCTGCTCTAAGCATCATTGAGAAGTGCGACTATCTGCTCAATCCAGAGCAGATTGCAGACAAAATATTTGAGCCGCAATCTGAGGATGAGCGCTTACGTGCTAGGAATTCTCTAGCTACAGAATTGCGACGAGGAGCAAAGGATGGGAAGTGGAAGAAAATCGGAAGAGGACTTTATGTTTCAAATGACATGCCAGCAGAAATCATACCTGTAACAATGGAACAACTTTCAAAAT
>JAAHHL010000698.1 GCA_010672185.1 Caldora sp. SIO3E6
TTAATAATATTAGCAAAAAATAACAATAAACGCAACCAAACTCAATATCCCCGACTTCTTCTTTCTTTACCTTGATTAATCACCTTCTTCAATAAAGAAGTCGGTGATTTATTAGCGATCGCACCTTTTCTTCCCTTTGTGTCTCTTTGTGCCTTTGTGGTTTAATACCTTCCAAAAATCCCTACAGATAGGAGAAAACCATTACAGGCGCACATTTATCCCATTGTTAATAATATTAGCAAAAAATAACAATAAACGCAACCAAACTCAATATCCCCGACTTCTTCTTTCTTTACCTTGATTAATCACCTTCTTCAATAAAGAAGTCGGTGATTTATTAGCGATCGCACCTTCTCTTCCCTTTGTGTCTCTTTGTGCCTTTGTGGTTTAATACCTTCCAAAAATCCCTACAGATAGGAGAAAACCATTACAGGCGCACACCTATCCCATTATCAATAATATTAGCAAAAAATAACAACAAACGCAACCAAGCACCCCTGCTAATCACAAGTTCAATAGAGAAGTCTCGGAGCTATTTAGGGCTTGGGAGAATCCTTTGATATGACTAGTTTCTGGCTTCTTTTTGGACTGAAGTCCTACTACTGCTTATTACTTATTCAGCAGACCCTATTTACCCCATCGAAAAATCACACTACCCCAAGTCAAACCTGCACCAAAACCAGCAGCAGCAATCACTTCTCCCGGTTGAATCTTGCCTTCCCGCACTGCTTCATCTAGGGCTAGGGGAATAGAAGCCGCCGAAGTATTGCCATAATAAGCCAGATTACTCAAAACTTTCTCCCCAGAAATACCCAATCTTTGAGCAACAGCATCAAGAATCCTTTGATTGGCTTGATGTAACAGCAGCCAGTCTACTTCCTCCGCAGTAATATTTGCCCGAAATAAAGCCTTTTCTATCACTTCCGGTACTTTTTGCACAGCAAAACGATAAACTTCCTTACCATTCATGGCAATTGGTCGATAAGTACCTTGCCCAACGACAACACCCTTGACAATTTCTTGTTTTTGTGGGCTATATTCCAACTGCAGACAGCTATTTTGAGTACCATCACTGCGGAGTTCAAACCCTAACAAGTTATCTTGCTCCTGAGCTTGTAAGACGACAGCTCCCGCACCATCCCCAAATAAGACACAGGTACTCCTGTCAGACCAATCTACCCACCGAGAAAGAACATCCGCCCCAATTAGTAAGACATTCTGGTAAACCCCAGTCCGGATAAACTGAGATGCCGTCACCAAACCAAAGACAAACCCAGAGCAAGCGGCGGTTAAATCAAAAGCTACTGCCTGTGATGCTCCTAGGGATGCCTGAACTTGGCTAGCACTGCCAAACAAGTCATCCGGAGTCGAAGTTGCCAGAACAATCAAATCCAGGTCTGTGGGAGCAATTCCCGCCATCGCGATCGCTCTTTTGGCTGCTGTCGTGGCAATTGCCTTCAAACTACCTTCAGTGTCTGACAGATGTCTTTCCCGAATGCCTGTCCTAGTGGTGATCCACTCATCAGAAGTTTCCACCATCTGGCTGAGTTGACGGTTATCGAGAGTCACTTCTGGTGTTGCAGAACCGCTCCCAGTAATAGCAATGCCTATCCCTAATTGATTCAAGACCATTCTCCGTTAGTTGCTGGAATATGCCAAAAGCGTCAAAGGGTGTCGTTGGTGATCATTGGATAATTGATAATTGATAATTGATAATTGGTTAATTTGGTTTCAGACCTCTTCAAAAATGCAAGAAAATAAACGGAAAAGATTTTCCTTAAGCTCAATCCTCTTCTTTCTCTTGAGAGGTAATTATCCATTATCCATTGTTAATTATCAATTATTGAATAGTTCTTAACAACTAGCCACCTCAGTTGTCTGAACTAGTTGCGGATGAGGACACAGATGAGAAATTATTCGATTTAATGCGCTCTAGTACCTGGTTATCAATTGCATCTTTGGCGGAACGAATAGCATTAAAAATCGACGGAGCTTGGGAACTACCATGACTAATAATACAAATTCCTGCCACCCCCAGGAGCAGTCCTCCTCCATGTTCTGCATGATCAATACGCTGCTTCAGTCGCTTGAGGTTGGGTTTGAGCAACCCTACACCTAGCTGTCCCCGCAATCCTTGAGGTAATTCCTCCCGGAGCATTTGCAGCAAAATCTCCCCTACCGCTTCGGCAAACTTGAGTAAAACATTGCCCGCAAAGCCATCACAGACAATTACATCAAAATTACCGGAGAGAACATCTCTACCTTCAGCGTTACCAAGAAACGCCACCCGAGGATTCTCTTGCAGTAGTTGGTAGGTGCGGATGGCTAAATCATTGCCTTTACAATCTTCTTCCCCAATATTGAGCAGCCCTACTTTCGGTTCGTTAATACCCAAGACATATTGACTATATACCGTTCCCATAACAGCAAACTGCTCTAAATATTTGGGGCGACAATCTACATTAGCCCCCACATCCAGAATAATCACCGGTTTACCTGCTATCATGGTCGGAAAAACCGCACCGATTGCTGGACGGTCAATACCTTTTAGGCGACCTAAACGTAGTAGAGCCGCTGCCATCGCTGCTCCAGAGTGACCCGCTGAAACTACGGCATCAGCCCGCTTTTGCTTGACTAAGTTCATCGCCACATTGATCGAAGCCTTAGGTTTCCGCTTTAAGCCAACCAAAGGTTCCTCCTCCATGGTAATGACATCTTCAGCAGCTACAATTTCCAGCTTGTAGGAACTGTTGTATTGCTTGAGGTGAGATTCGATTTGTTGAGGATCACCCACCAACAAAACTTCTACACCCAATTCTGCCTGTGCCCGAATAGCTCCAGCAATGATTTCCGCAGGGGCATGATCCCCTCCCATAGCGTCAATTGCAATCCTTGCGCGAGTCGATGCCATTGCTCAAAGTTATATAAACATTCCAAATTTTACCAGAAGCCCTTCATTTGACGTACTCCCCAGCCTTGCATGCGTGGGGATTCTAAAAATCACTTTTTAGGTTTTCTCTTTCGTTGAGTTCCCTTACTTATGCGTGTTTCCACGTTTAAGCAGAGGGGAATCTCTCCAGAGACTTTACATTCCGTGCGCCCCACGGTAGTTGCCCATTCTTTTAAAGCAGACTTAAGTATCTTGATTGCTGCGTTTTCATCCCGATCAGCTACATATCCGCAATGTGGGCAGTTGTGAGTTCTCGTACTGAGAGTTTTAACGACTTTTCCCCCACAATTAGAGCAATTTTGGCTAGTATAGCTTGGATTGACTGCTATTACGGGAACTCCATAAACTGGGAGCGGATCATTATTGAAAAAGTTAGAAGCACTAGTATAGGATTCTTCTTGAAGAATCACAACCTTTGGCAAGAAACTATCAACCCGCGTAATACGAGATCAAGTACCGTGAAAGAGAGACTGTGATGTTAAATAGATTTGGTGCTGGATTAATTATCTTTGGCTTAGTAGCTGTACTGTTCAAGATTATGGGTAGGCAATTAGCAACCCCAATGACAGCGGAAGCCTTGGCTTGGAATGAGCAGACCATATTTCAACCCTCTGAGCCAGACTCCACTGCTGAAGCAATTATGGGTCGATACCTGCAAGACTTGAGCGCCAAAGGGGCAAAAGAACAAAATCAAGGAATCTGGATGCAGTCGGGAATCAGAAGACTGGCCTCAAACCAGGATAAAGTACCTCTATCTGCTGCTTCCTTTACTAAAATTGCTACTACTGTAGCTGCCTTGGATAAATGGGCTCCCTCTCATCAATTTGAAACCCTGGTTAGTGCCACTGCACCGGTGAAAGAGGGAATATTGCAGGGAGATTTGGTGATTACTGGCAGTGGTGACCCCTTTTTTGTCTGGGAAGAAGCGATCGCTCTAGGAAACAGTCTTCAGGAACTAGGTATCAAGAGGGTTACCGGTAATTTGGTCATTGCTGGTGATTTCTATATGAACTTTAAGAAAAACCCGGCAACTGCCGGTCAGCTACTTAAGCAAGGATTAGACAGCCGTAGTTGGACCGCAGCGGCTACTGAGCAGTATAACGAACTACTTCCAGGAACCCCGAAACCGGAAGTAGAAATTGCTGGAGAGGTGCAAGTAGCGACTGCTCCTATTAGTAATGCATCTTCGCTATTGCGTCACCGTTCTCTACCCCTAACTGATATCTTGCGAGAGATGAACATTTACAGCAACAATGTTATGGCTCAAATGTTGGCAGACTCCGTCGGTGGTGCTGATAAGGTTTCCCAGGTAGCAGCCAAATTTGCTAATGTTCCCAATGAGGAGATTCAGTTGATTAATGGTTCTGGCTTAGGTGTCGCCAATCGGATTTCTCCCCGTGCTGCCTGTGCCATGCTGATAGCTATGGAATATTCTCTCCAATCCCACCAACTTACTGTTGCCGATTTATTCCCAGTTGCTGGAAGGGACAAAGGTGGGACAATGGAAGACCGGAATATTCCTACTGG
>JAAHHL010000699.1 GCA_010672185.1 Caldora sp. SIO3E6
CATTACTCTCGAGAAACTAGGAGGCAGGAGGCAGGAGGCAGGAGGCAGGAGGCGAGGGAGGAGGAAGGAGGTTCCAAGGAGGTAGGAGATTGTTTCTCCCATTCAATTGGGGGCGCGAAGCGCTCCTCAGGAGCTCTCCAGAAACTAAAATCACACATTTAGGGCTGAATCCCTTGATATGACTAGTTTATCACTTCTTTTTCGGCGATTCATCAATTTTGAATTTTGTTTGCGTAGCATGGTGAGCAAAGCGAGGCAAATTTTGAATTTTGAATTCGCCGTTAGGCGCTCATTACTCATTACTCATTTTTAGGTGTGTCACGCCACTAGGGCTACAATTAAGTACTATTCTGGAAGCATGGATTGATCTGGATTTTTCAAACGTCTAAGTAGCCAGTCAAATCTGGCTTGGGCAACGGGAACATTGTCGATAATTTCCGGAGAGAGATCTTCTGACATACCGTCTTCAATCAGCTGCTGACCTTTAGCATAGCCGAGATATTTAACAGTACCCCGCAGTCTAGTGGACAGAAAAACAGCGATCGCTCGATAAAAGCGTGAAGCAAACCCTTCATCTTTATTGAGTTTTTCAATTAAGAGATGTCGGCGGATAGATAAAACCAGGGAATTTTCAACCGCCAGAACCGTAGCGGAGGGGGGACGACTGTCTACGAAGGACATTTCTCCGACTACAGCGCCACTGACTAATTGAGCGATCGGTTGACCTTCTAAAGCAGCAATAGAAACGGACAACATTCCTTCTAGGATGATGTACAGTGTATCAATGGGTTTGCCTTCCTGAATCAAGACTGTGCCAGCAGCAATTTCCTCTCGACAACCCCTAGCAATCATCCAGTCAAGGTCATCGTCACTTAATTCACCCAGTAAAAAGTATATTTTTTTCATGACTAACGTCTATTTTTGCGTTGCAGTATCAGGAAGGCTTTGTAACTTCCGAACACACACTGATTTGAATATTTTCTTATCTTAGATCTGATTCGAGCTCCACCTGATAAAGATATACTCCCCAAGGTGAGAATGCAATGAATAGGGATCGCCTAGGCAAAAAAGCCAAGTTCTTCAATCTGTGGGCACCAAACTACGACGGTTTGCTGGTTGTGGGGAGTGGGGTGTGGGGAAAATTATTACCGCTTAATCAATGACGAAGCCTCAACAGGCTCCTCAAACAGCATTATTACACCCCCAAGTGAAAAATTCCCTAACACCTGATACACCTACCACCTAATACCTATTTTGTGCTGCCTAAGCTTTTACCTCCAGAGATTTGAGATATTCAGTATTCACCCCTGAGTCCCTGGTAAGGGAAATTTTCCCAGTACGGGCAATTTCACGGATGCCAAATTTGTTCAATACTTGGACAATTGCCACCATTTTACCTGGGTCTCCTACAACTTCTAAAGTGAGTGAATCTTCAGAAATGTCCACTACTCGTGCACGAAATACCTGAGATAATTCAATGACCTCTGAGCGGTTTGAGCTAGTGGCATTAACTTTAATTAGCATTAATTCTCGCTCAACACAAGGTGTTGTGGTAATATCTTGTACTTTTAGCACATTGATGAGCTTGTAGAGTTGCTTAGTCAGCTGCTCAATACTGCGGTCATCTCCTGGTATCACCATTGTTATTCGAGAGATGCCACCCTGCTCAGCTTGACCAACAGCTAGACTTTCAATATTAAAGCCCCTACGGGCAAATAAACCGGCAATGCGAGTTAAGACACCGGCTTCATCTTCAACTAGAACCGAAAGGGTGTGTTTCATTGGATAGAACTAGGTAGGGCTTACGTAACTGGCATCTTGCCAGTTCCAGGACATTTAGCAATAACTTCTATATTACTTTGCCTCAGACCCCTGATTAGGTGTTAGGTGTTAGGTGGTAGGCATTGGTGACAAGTTAAGGCAAAAATGCCGTTGTCAAGGGAGCGGAGGAGCGGAGGAGCAGAGGAGCGGAGGGGTGAGCGAAAAAAAGGGTGGGGAGCGGAGGAGCGGAGGAGCGGAGGAGCGGAGGAAGAAGAGAGAACTGATATGTAATTTTTGGATACAACGCTCAAGAAATCCCACCCAAAATTTCGTTCACCCGGAGCGGAGGAAGAAGAATACAATTTTCCTTAAAATAACTTTACTGTCGCCAACATTGAGCACTCCACGGGTGGTTTCCAATGCTGTTGCTTGGTTCTCCTGTTGTCGAATTCCCATCACTAACCTACGCTCATGGCCATCTTCATCTAGAATAGTCTGAGAAATAGTTTGTTCTGACTTAAGATGGAAGCGAAAGTAGCCGCCAATCTCTTCTAATTTATCGAGTTGTAGTTTCTCGATCCAATACTGTGCATTGGCCATGTAAAGAATTCTTGATTATTTACTGAATATCTGGTTCAATCCGTTAAAACCTGTCTGAAATACACCATTACCGATCAACTCAATCATGCCCTCTTCTTCTTGGGAGTCACAGTCGAAGGTAGCTGTCCATTGAGCATAAGTGAGATCCCCATCTGTGATTGGCTGAAGCTGCAATGTTGCTACATAGTTTTTGACAGGCATGGGAGCTTCGAGAATTGAGTAGGAGAATAAGTAATCCGAGTCGCTTAGAGTCAATAGCCGCTCGCGGATATTACCCCCTTCTTTGAGATTGAAGTTACGAATACAGCCAACCTTATCGCTGGGTTCATCATTTTCTATGTGACTATCAGCAACAATTGGATGCCAATCCGGCATAGCATTAAAATCTCGGATCTTCATCCAGACTTGAGCAATAGGAGCATTAATCACAGCACTTGTAAACACCCTAGTCATAAGATATTCTCTATCCAGCTCTACAAGGTAGACATTTTAACTCCTAATTGCACTATTTTATTGTAGAAGGCAGAAGGCAGTCTTGATGAAAAAATTTTTTTCACTACCATGCATGAAAATTCCTCTCGACCCGTCTGGTGCGTCCCCGCGTCTCTTTCAAGTGGGATAATGGTTTAACCTTAAGTTGACACCAATGTTATAGAGTATCGTATTTATGCGTATGCAAACTGGGATGCCGTAAATTACTTGACATTAATCCCAGGGTTTTCAATATTTTCTTATATTTTTTTGGATCAGCTTCCTGAAGCTCCGCTAAATTATTTCTAGCTTCGGTAGAAAATTCTAGACGAAAGTCCATCACTCTTCAATATCCAAATCTTGATACTGGGAAAAATCACCCAAATCGTGTACCTCCCCTTTGGCAGCTTGTTGAATTCCTCGTTGGACTGAGGCCCTAGCTTCTGGGTTTTGCCATAACCACTGCTCTCGATCTGGTATATTAGAGACCGGATCTAACAAAATTTGTCCCAAATTATTAGTAAAAATACGATACCCTGTTGACTTGGTTTCTAATTCCAAATTAAGACATCCTTGCTCATCGGTTTGGATTGAGTCTTTGACAAGCCAAAACGGATCTTTATTAATCATTAAATTATCTGATATCTGGTCAAGGTCAACTTTCCCGAATTATAACAAGCTTCAAGAATGGAGAAGGTGGAATTTAATTCCGTACATTTGTAGGGGCGGGTTTAGGAACACCTTCAACCCCTATTTACAATAATCTAAAGACAAAACCCGCCCCAGGGATAGCCTTTGTGGTTATTTCTTCTCATTACTGCTACTAGTATCTTACCAGTTCCACAATAGGGAATCTCGTAAATGCGATCGCAGGATACAAGTTGCCTCTACTCAAATGATGCAGACAATTTGCAATAATTAGCCAAAGTTCCAAGCCAACAATAGAGGGCTTCCCTTGGTTAGAGCTTCGCTGATGCCGTTAGCGAAACATATCTTAACATTGTCAGCCCTGATTCTATTCATAGGCTGATGAATTTTGGGTTGATACCGAATAGCAAAAGGTTGAGGCTCAACTATGGATGTGATCACAACAGCTATTGTCGCTGCCCTGGCTAATCTGAGCAAGGATGTTATCAAGGATACTTACAATGGTCTTAAATCAGCTTTAAAGAAGAAATTTGGCTCAGAAAGTGACTTGATTGATGCGGTTGATAAATTGGAAAAAAGGCCAGATTCTGAGGGTCGTAAAGCAACGCTACAGGAAGAAGTTGCCATAACTAAGATTAATGAAGACCCAGAAATTGTCCGTTTAGCTCAAGATTTACTGGAAAAATTCCAAGAACAACCTGAAGCTCAACAAATTATTACCCAAAATCTCAGCCACAACAAATATGCAGCGACATCAGTTTCAGGTCATGCCAATATTAGCGGCATTACTGAGCATGGTACATCTAAGGATAACTGATAGGGAATTTGGTTGAGCTTCTACCCCCTCTAACTCCCCTTTATTAAGCAGGGCTGTTTCATTTTTGAGAAAGAAGGACTATATTAAAGCTATCTAGTCAGAAAACTCTCTTTTTGGGCAGATAGTCCGAGAAATTATGGATAATAGTTTAATTGATTATCTCAAACAAATA
>JAAHHL010000007.1 GCA_010672185.1 Caldora sp. SIO3E6
AGAATTTTTACGTAACTGTACACTCAATGACCCCTTTGAGCGTCAGGCAATCTTTGAAGAGAACCCGCGCAAGATAGCATTGGAGATTATTCTCGAGCAATATCCTAACCATCCCCAAACTTTATCTCTGTTACAGGATAGAGCTGAAAACGATTCAGATGAGCAGCTTCGGGAATGGGGGAAGAAGAATTTAGAATTTAGAATTTAGAATGAAATTTGGTAAACCTGTAGGGGCGGGTTTAGGGATAATCTGGGAAGATGCAAGATAACTGTAGTACAAAACCCGCCCTACCACTTTATGCCCAAGAAAATTAATGAAATCTCACTATACCATCATTATTCAATGGTCAGAAGAAGACCAGTGCTATGTTGTCAGTTTGCCTGAGTGGGGAGAATTTTGTCATACTCACGGAGATACTTACGAAGAAGCGCTCAAGAATGCTCAAGAGGTTCTAGAACTTTTGATTGAAACAACCCTAGAAGAAGGAAACCCTCTACCAGAACCGAAGCTTTTTAAGCAATTATTTCAAGTTGCCTAATCTGGCAATGAGCTCAGATGCATGCACCTGGCATGTTTCCGATAACAGATGACAGGCAAGATGCCTGTTCCACAAGAAACTGATAATTGAATGCAGTGTAAATTAGATGTGTCTTAGCTTAACATATCCTTTGAGGGCGCACGTCGGATAAGGGCGCACGTCGGATAAGGGACTTCCAAATAAAAAAACGTCCCATCGTTGGAGGAGCTGAGGGAGCTGAGGAAGCTGAGGAAGCTGAGGGAGCTGAGGGAGCTGAGGGAGTAAGACTAGTCCAAAATTGGGATGATTTATTTCTTGGAGTTCCCTAAGGGCGCACGTCGGATATGGGCGCACGTCGGTGCGCCCCTACTGTTGTTGGCAAGGTTGAAATGCGATCGCTTTTGACCGAAAATGGAATAGATTGAGCGATCGCATCAAAGGACTTATAGCAGTCGCCATGACGGTTAAGACATTCTTAGGTAAGGAAAGTTAACAAGGGGCTTAAGCCCCTTGTCCTAATTGCCTTGGCGGTTGCTATAGTTATCGCTTGGGCGGGTTTTGTATCAACATTGTCGCCTATTGCGTTAACTGTGACCCTAAACCCGCCCCTACAAATTTACAGAATGTTATTCCCAATCCCCAATTCCCAATTCCCAATTCCCAATTCCCAATTCCCAATTCCCAATTCCCAATTCCCAATTCCCAATTCCCAATTCCCAATTCAAAATTGCCCCTGCCGAATATCCGACGACAGGGGCGATAAGCTTATAAGAGCTTGTATTACTTTGCCACCAATACATTTAAAGAAAAGTTCAGGCTTACAGCGTTTGTTTTTCCACTAAACTACCCCCGCATATTTTGTAGTTGCCAGGTTTGTTAAGACATTCTCAGTAACAAGGGGCTTAAGCCCCTTGTCCTAATCGCCTTGGCGGTTGCTATCATTAGAGCAGGGGACGGGATTTGAACCCGTGGCTAACGACTATTGACTTTTCTGTTCGATTGAGTAGTAAGTATGGGTTACTAAGCTTAGAGTAATAACTTCAACTTGATGCGCTTGCCTCTACTTTTGGGCTACCTCCGGTAGAGTCCGGAGGATAGGTCTTGCACCTACACTGACGGCGTTGAATAAGAATGAACTTGAATTTAAGCTTGTACTCTATTAGGAGTATAGCTGGTTCCAGACAAATATGCAGCAATGCGATCGCCTGCATCTTGTTGAGTTACTTGCATCGTATTGGCTTCTTCCCTAGCAAACTTCACCGCTTCCCTCAATTTTTCCACACGAGCGAGCATCTGATTTACCTCAGTTGCGGGGAAAGCTCCAGAATACTTAATTGTTGTCCAATATCCTACGATAATATCTTCGTAGAACACCTCAACCTGGGCAGGATGCTTGTCCGTTGCCTCTGCTTTAACGTGGTTACGAGGAACTTTTTTGGTGCGAGTGGTTTGGGTGGGAGTTGTTGCCCAAGCATCCTGGCTCATATCCTTGTGCCATTCTTCCGCCGGATCTAAAGTCGGCAGCTTTTGGATAAAAGTCTGGATCTCCACCAGCTTCTTTTCCAGGAATAATAAAAAAGTCGTAGGAGCCTGAGGAACAATCACTTGTCCGTCTACCACAATATCTGCTCTTGCCTCGCAATTAGCATAATCTTTAGTGGCGGTGATATTCAATAATTTGGTGATAGCACTAAAAACCTCTGCCACCACTTGTTCCCCTTTAACCTGAACTCTCGTTGACTCACTAGGGAGTTGATCTCCTTCTTCATCTTTGGGACGATAAGAACGAGAAATGCCAGAAAGAGGTGCAGGTTTCTGAAGGGTTTGGGAAGCGTCAGTAATCACCCGGTGTGATTTACTCGACACATCTTTTTCGATCGCAATGATTTGATTTAACTTAGCCATATCTTTCTCTCCCTACTACTACCAGTTTATCAAGCAGCACCAACAGCAAATCCCCTTGAGGGCGCACGCAGTGCGCCCCTACGGCAAATGTCAGGGATTTTTTTTAGGATTTTGTAGGGTGTGTTAACGTAGTGTAACGCACCACTAATTTGATACAGGAAGCGATCAGTCAACTTAACCTATGGTGATGAGCGATCGCACACCAGCCTTCAATCTTACAACCTATAAATTTGATAGGCGATTTTTTTCACATCAGATACTGAGACTGGGACTCCCAGGGTATTATAATTTTTGTTGGGTACAGTTTTTTCTTTAAGAACTTTTTGTTGCTGCCAGACAAGGGCTCTAAGCTTACCAGGTTGGACTATAATAATTTCTTGTTCAGGAATCAAAAAAATCCAATAATCAGCTTGTGAAGTCCATCCCCAACCAGGGGTACTTTGAATATCTACAGCTACTGTCTCAAAAAAAATATTCCCTGTGCGTTTGGCTGCTACATCGAATTTATACTCAACAGTTACAGTTGTGCCATCTTTGCGCCCTATAATGCGATCAATTCCAGCTTTTTGATAACTAGGAATATCCGAGACATCTGTGACTTTGTAATTTTTTTTAAGCCATCTATCGATGAACTGCTCACCCTGTTTACCTATTTTGTGCTGAGCTTGAAAATCATAATAATGAGTTTGCATAGATATAAAACCCAAAGAAATATGCTCCACTGTTGGGTTTCGCTACCGCTACACCCAACCTACTTATGCCAATATTTTAGTTGGGTCACGGCACTACAGTGATGTGCGATCGCTCTTATTAATTCAGCTTTATCAAGCATACAGTTTACCCATTTCTTTTGCGCTTCATTATACAAGTAACTTTTCCATAGCCATAATCTTGGCCTCCTTCTAGGGCAGATAAAGTTTCATGAGTAATGTCTTGAAGATCGCCACACTTACTTGTCCACAAGCCTTATTCAAGCTGTCGTGCCATGTGGCTTGGCAAATCATCTTCTTCGTCAACATAGATAGCTACTTTCTCAATACCCTGTTCAAGACTCTCATCATCACATATCTCATATCCAAGACTTCTAAAGCAATCTATAAAAACCTCTAGAGATTCATCTTCTTGTTCACCTAGAGGCCAATAGTAAGGAGCAGTATCATAAGGAATTGGCCACCAAGGACGATGGTCTTCACCTGCTGCCCACGCAATACAGTTGTAGTGTGGAGTTTTAGGACTTGTACAGAAGTAACTACTACTTCTCAAGCTTTGGTAGCGAAGCTCCAGAGAAATACAATCTCCCATTTAACAATGATAAGCTAATCAATCGATTAATCCTTCCTGTCTTCCCCAACTCAACCAAGCCTCTACAGCTTCTTCAAAGCTACTCTTAGGACTAGTAGGGTCTTGATCTGTAAGAGCTTTAAGGGCAACGAACCAGTGATCTGGTTGCTGAGCTAGAGAGTATAGAATTAGTGGTACAACGGCTTTGCCCATAGCGATTATCTTCAGATAATTAAGATTCGTAATCTTCTTCGTAATTGAAGACAACCCACAAGTTTCATTGTGCCATCTAGAAGCAAGCTCATGAAAACGTTCAATTTTATCAAAAGTAATTTCGATATCTTTAAAACCAAGCAAGTCATTATTGGCAAATGACTTGAGTTGGCTAGAGTTTAGACGGTCGCCCAATGATGTTTCGTCCGATGACATAATTAACATTTCCCCTTAGCTAAGGATTAAGAGAGCGATTGCACTGTAATTATGGTAACTTAAAGCCAGTAATAGGTAGTACCGTAACACACCTAAAAATGTAGGTTGGGGGTCACGCTAGTGAAACACAACAGAATATGTTCCGGAGTTGGGTTACGCTATCGCTACACCCAACCTACTTGTTCCACATTTATAAAGGTGAATAACGGTGCGTTACGGCGTTGCCTAACGCACCCTACAAAATCTAGGAAGTGACTTAATAAAAACTACAGAAGATGAGGAGATCTGACCACAAAGTCACAAAGAACACAAAGTAGTATCTGTAGGGTGGGCAATTGCACTTCTGAGTTTACGGATCACACTCTCTTGCGTCTAACAAAAGTAGAACCTGCACCCAGAACACCGAGGGTTAACAAACCTAGGGTAGAAACTGGTTCGGCAACAGAGGAAGAATTAGAATTGACAGAACCAAAGGTCAAATTGTCTTGTGAATAGAGGTCATTATTATTGAAAAAAATCACCTCCTCAATGAGTTTGCCTTGACCATCAATACCCAAAAAACCATTGATTCCTGCTGCATCGGCAGCAGAATTAGGTACTGAGGGAAGGAAATCTGTCACGAAAGCGGTTGAAGTCGAACCATCTTCAAATGTAGTCACCATCCTGGCATTCCTACTTAGTACACCACCCCAAAAAGTTCCCACAGCTTCTGGGAAGTGACCCGGAGCAAAAGTAAGCGTGACAAAAGATTCACCTCGTACACCACCTTCAAAACCCCAAACACCACTAACTGAGCCACCATCTGCTCCGTTGTTTGCCCCAAAAAGAGGGGCGCGATCGCTATCACTCAAATCATCAATGCGAGCACCGGCACCACCAATGGACAAAGTAGCTCCTGTTCCTAAGGCATTGAGATAACTGTTAATCTCAGTGGTACTATTGCCACTACTACCAGGTTCAAAGTCAATCACAGTGGAGCTATTGAATAGCGATGGATTCGTAAAAATAGAGGCAGGATTAGCTGCTTCAGAACTAGTAGTAAATGCTTTTACTGGCTGAGAATTGGCAATCCCACATGCCAAACCCACAACAATACTGGTAGCTACAACCTTAATTTTCATCTTTTATCGTCTCCACAATGTAATGAGTAAAGGCAGCAGGGAGTAGGAAAGAGGTAACTTCAGATCCGGCTCCATAGGTAAATTGGCATGAGGGGAGTAGCTTTATGCAGCATCGGTAAGATTGTTAAAAAAACTTAATAGAAAAAAAGGCAGAGGGCAGAAGGCTCCAAGGCAGAAGGTTCCAAGGGAAGAGATTGACAGGTAAAGGTTTGCTGTATTTGGCGTTGTCCTAACCTCCCTGGCGGTTGCTATAAAAAACATTGTGGAACTGGCATCTTGCCAGTAAGTGCGATTCGTTGATACCTCAAAAGTTTCATAGGCAACATACAAAGGTATTGAACAAGTCGTTATATCCCGAATATTCACTTTGTGAACTTTGTGTCTTTGTGGTTCATTAATAAAACTTATGACCCTAACTACTGGAGAGCCATGGGCGATCGCACTTTTAATGGTAGTTACTCTGAAAACAGTGCTTGAGGGTGTAAAATCAAGTCCCCGACTCTTTTAAAAATTCGGACATCTGCATCTGCTCACCCCTTAATCCCATGCTATGTGACTACTTAGTACAAATCCTCACCGCTCGTGTCTACGATGTTGCCCAAGAATCCCCCCTGGAATCTGCACCCAATCTATCGGCACGACTGAATAATAAACTCCTGCTGAAACGAGAAGATATGCAATCCGTCTTTTCCTTCAAACTACGGGGAGCTTACAACAAGATGGCACAATTGCCGCCGGATATCTTGGCACAGGGAGTTATTGCTGCCTCTGCTGGCAACCATGCTCAAGGAGTTGCCCTTGCTGCTCGTCAAATGGGAACTCAGGCAATTATCGTGATGCCTGTTACCACACCCCAGGTGAAGGTAAATGCGGTGAAAGCCCGTGGGGGAGAGGTAGTCTTACATGGGGATGCTTTTGATGAGGCTTATACCTATGCCCGTCAAATAGAAGCCGACAAAGGCTTAACTTTTATTCACCCTTTTGACGATCCCTATGTAATTGCAGGGCAGGGAACCATTGGTATGGAAATTCTGCGGCAATACCAGCAACCGATTCATGCTATTTTTGTCGCTATTGGTGGTGGGGGATTGATTTCTGGAATTGCGGCTTATGTGAAAAAATTGCGTCCAGAAATCAAGATTATTGGGGTTGAACCTGCGGATTCTGATGCTATGTATCAATCCCTGAAAGCAGGGAAACGAGTGCGGTTATCCAATGTCGGTTTATTTGCCGATGGAGTAGCAGTGCGGGAAGTGGGGAAAGAAACCTTCCGCCTGTGTCAGGAATATGTAGATGAAGTTATTCGGGTAGATACCGATGCCACTTGTGCTGCAATCAAAGACGTGTTTGAGGATACGCGATCAATTTTAGAACCAGCAGGAGCATTAGCGATCGCAGGAGCTAAAGCCTACACTGAAAGGGAGCAAATCCAAGGAAAAACCTTGGTGGCGGTTGCCTGTGGTGCTAATATGAACTTCGATCGCCTCCGTTTTGTGGCGGAACGAGCCGAATTAGGGGAACGTCGGGAAGCCATCTTTGCCGTCACAATTCCCGAAGCACCAGGAAGTCTGCGCAAGTTTTGTGAATGCCTGGGCAAACACAATCTCACCGAGTTTAACTATCGCATATCTGATGAGCAAGAAGCCCATATTTTTGTGGGAGTGCAAATTGTCAACCGTGCTGATGCAGTTAAAATAGCTACAACTTTTGAAGTTTGTGGCTTCCCAACCCTGGATTTAACTGATGATGAACTGACAAAATTGCACCTGCGACATATGGTAGGAGGACGTTCTACCCTTGCTTGCAATGAATTACTCTATCGCTTTGAGTTTCCCGAACGTCCCGGTGCTTTAATGAAATTTGTCGGTTCTTTGAGTCCTAACTGGAATATCAGTGTTTTTCACTACCGTAACAATGGCGCAGATTACGGACGAATTGTAGTAGGGATACAAGTGCCTCCCAAGGAAATGGAACAGTGGCAGGCTTTTCTCGATACCCTGGGTTATCCTTATTGGGATGAAAGCAAGAATCCTGCCTACAAATTGTTTTTAGGACAGGAACATTGTACGCCACCCTTAGCTTATCGTTAGTTAGGGTTTGCTGATGCGGTGACGCGGTGACGCGGTGACGCGGTGACGCGGAGATGGGGAGATGGGGAGATGGGGAGAAAATTCCCAATTCCCAATTCCCAATTCCCAATTCCCAATTCCCAATTCCCAATTCCCAATGACTTCCCTCAAATCTCACTCCGATACCCCCCTGCTACCTCGGCAACACTTGCCGACAATGTACGATTTACCTAGTGAAGACCCGAAGGAGCCTGGTTTGCCTGACGAATTTCATGCCTTACAAGCTTGGCTGTTATGCCTCACTTTTTTTCCCCTTACCTTTCCACCAGAACAAGTATTTAGTGCCTGCGACCTTAATATTTACTATGACCTAAATCATCTTCAATGGCACAAACGTCCCGATTGGTTTGGAGTAGTAGGGACTTCTAGATTATATGATGGTCGTGACACCCGTGATAGCTATGTCACTTGGATTGAACCAGTCAATCCGGTAATCGTGGTGGAGTTATTATCTCAGAGTACAAAAAAGCAGGATCTTGGGGAAATAGAAACAGAAGGAAAGGAAATAGAAGCAGGTCCTGACAAGCCTCCTAGCAAATGGGAAGTATATGAGAGTATCCTAAAGATTCCCTATTATGTAGTATTTAATCGCCGTAATAACAAAATCCGCATTTTTCATCTAGAAGGTGGACTCTATCGAGAAGTAGAGCCAACTCAAGGACGCTTGTATCTGCCAGAATTAGGCATAAGTTTGGGTTTGTGGCAGGGTTCATTTCGCTCGCTCAACCGATTGTGGTTGCGGTGGTTTACCCGCGACGGTGAGTTAATTCTTTCCTCGGAGGAAGAAGCACTTCACGAAACTGCCG
Source organism: Caldora sp. SIO3E6 (assembly GCA_010672185.1). GTDB lineage: Bacteria > Cyanobacteriota > Cyanobacteriia > Cyanobacteriales > Coleofasciculaceae > Caldora. The sequence continues at coordinate 8,190 of JAAHHL010000007.1, forward strand.
AAGCTAGACAAGAAGCTGCTGAAGCTAAACAAGAAGCTGCTGAGGCTCAAAAAAGAGTGGAGCAATTAAGGGAGCAATTGCGCCAATTGGGAATAGACCCTGATGAAATAGATAACTAATTTAAATATAGTTGACCACAAAGGCACAAAGTACACAAAGAGGAAATGCGATCGCCTATGGCATCAGCGAAGCGATATAGCGTTTCTCATTGTTGGAGGAAAGCCATCTATTCCCAATTCCCTTTGCGCAGCATGGTGAGCAAAGCGAGGCAAATTCCCAATTCCCAATTCCCAATTCTTAATTCTTAATTCTTAATTCTTAATTCCCAACTCCACCGCCAACCTTATTGCCGCTTCCATACTAGTAGCCTGAGCAATACCTTGACCTGCAATGTCAAATGCCGTACCGTGGTCGGGTGAGGTACGCACAAAAGGTAAGCCAATGGTAGTATTGACAGCTCGGTCAAATGCTACTAGCTTCACTGGAATTAAACCTTGGTCGTGATAAAGAGCGAGGTAGGCATCATAGGGGCAGGAGTAATTGGGGTTATACCAAGCTTGACCTAAACTTACCCAAAGAGTATCTGGAGGTACAAGACCATCTAACTGGAGTTGGGGATGTTTCTGGCGCTCCTGCTCTAGCCAGGGTATGAGCCAATCTTGCTCTTCCTTACCCAACTTACCCTGTTCACCACTGTGAGGGTTTAACCCAGAAATAGCAATCCTGGGTGTCTTGAGTCCAAAATTATCTTGTAAGCAATCTACCAGTAATTCCAGTTTGCTCGTCATTAAGGGAGCAGTGAGGCTGTCTGGCACTTTGCGCAAGGGAATATGAGTAGTGGCAAGAAGAGTGCGTAGTTGATAATTACTGTGGGGCGATCGCGCGACAAATAACATCCCGAATTTGCTAACCCCTGAATATTGTGCCAGTACTTCTGTTTGACCAGGATAGTTATGTCCTGCGGCTTGCCATAATGACTTAGCTATTGGCCCTGTTACTATACCATCGAACTTCCCGGCCAGGGTTTGGGTAATGGCATTTTCCAAATAAGCAAAACTTGCGGCCCCACTAGCTGCGTTACCCACACCAAGGGTAATTTGCTCTTTGAGGGAAGTGTCTAATTCAATATCTAGCACTGATAACTGCTCTGGATCTGCTAATAAAGCCTTTTCTCCACCGGGCTGTTGTCGCAACTGGGTATAGGTAGCTTGCAATAGTTCTCGGTTGCCAACTACTACAAGTTCACAATCAGCAGTTATCTCTGAGTCTGCTAGCGCTTTAAGTATCACTTCTGTGCCAATTCCCGCTGGATCTCCCAAGGTGACAGCCAATCGAGGACGGCTTTTTTGGTAACCTGGTTGGTCTACAAAAGAAGTTGTTGCTGTTTTCATCAGAATTTCCCCACCTCAAAACCCTATTATTTCCCATACCTGAGGGTGTTCCAGCCTATTGTATGATTGGAAAGGCTAATTCCATTAGGAGATGAGAAACCATGAATCCTGAAATGTTCAACGCAGCTATTTTGTCCTCTACCCTAATTCTTGTCGGCTTAGGCTTGGGCTTTTTACTGCTCAAAATTCAAGGAGGGGAGGGGTAGTTTGGGTGATAGGGGATGGGGGAGTGTGGGGAGACAAGGGAGACAAGGGAGACAAGGGAGACAAGGGAGACAAGGGAGACAAGGGAGACAAGGGAGACAAGGGAGACAAGGGAGACAAGGGAGACAAGGGAGACAAGGGAGACAAGGGAGACATGTTTGAGATAAGCAATTAAACTATTATCCATAATTTCTCGGACTATCTGCCCAAAAAGAGAGTTTTCTGACTAGATAGCTTTAATATAGTCCTTCTTTCTCAAAAATGAAACAGCCCTGCCTTTCTAAGGGGGATTTAGGGGGATCAAGATGTAGCTCACGGATGAGAAAACTGCTATAGATTACCTACATAACTACCACTTATTACTGGCAGGATGACAGTTCCACTGACCACTTATTACTGGCAGGATGCCAGTTCCACTGACCACTTATTACTGGCAGGATGCCAGTTCTACTTACTGCTTATTACTGGTAGGATGCCAGTTCTACTTACTGCTTATTACTGGTAGGATGCCAGTTCTACTTACTGCTTATTACTGGTAGGATGCCAGTTCTACTTACTGCTTATTACTGGTAGGATGCCAGTTCCACTGACCACTTATTACTGGTAGGATGCCAGTTCCACTTACTACTTACTACTGGCAGGATGCCAGTTCCACTTAACAAAACATGCACAGCATATCTCAACCAGACCCTGTCCGTTTGGAAATCTTCAAAAACCTCTATCAATTCATCGCCGAACAAATGGGGATTGTTCTCCAAAATACCGCAGCATCGGTAAATATCAAAGAACGGCTAGATTTTTCCTGTGCAATTTTTGATGCTTCCGGACTATTAGTTGCCAATGCTCCCCATATTCCTGTCCATTTAGGCTCAATGAGTGAAACTGTCCGCAGTTTAATTAATGACAAAGGCGACACCATTAAACCAGGAAATGTCTACCTCTCCAACAATCCCTACAACGGCGGAACCCATCTTCCTGATGTCACAGCCATTACCCCCGTATTTTGGACAAATGATAAATCCTCCATTATCAATTATCCATTATCAATTATCCATTCTCCATTATTTTTCGTTGCTTCCCGTGGACATCAAGCCGATATCGGTGGCATTACTCCCGGTTCCATGCCTCCCCACAGTACTACAGTAGAAGAGGAAGGCATTATCTTTGATAATTTCCTGCTAGTTGAACAAGGAGATTTTCAGGAAATACCCCTACGGCAGGTACTGGGTAATCATCCCTATCCTGCCCGAAACCCTGACCAAAATATAGCTGATTTCAAGGCACAAATTGCTGCTAATGAAAGGGGAGCACAGGAACTCCAGAAAATGGTCTCCCAATATGGATTGGATACCGTCCAAGCTTATATGAAATTTGTCCAAGATAATGCCGAAGAGTCAGTCAGAAGAGCGATCGATGTGCTTCGGGATGGAGAGTATAGTTATGTCATGGATAACGGTGCTCGTATTCAAGTTAAGGTAACTATTGACAAGCAAAATCGCACTGCCACTGTTGATTTTACTGGCACATCGGAGCAACTCCAGAGTAATTTCAATGCTCCCCAAGCAGTAACTCAAGCAGCAGTCTTATATGTCTTCCGGACTTTAGTGGATGATTGTATTCCCCTTAATGCCGGGTGTCTGAAACCCCTAAACATTATTATCCCTTCTGGCTGTATGCTTAGCCCTACCTATCCAGCAGCAGTAGTAGCGGGGAATGTTGAAACTTCTCAAACTATTGTCGATGCCTTATATGGAGCCTTAGGTGTAATGGCAGCTTCTCAGGGAACCATGAATAATTTTACCTTCGGCAATAACCGTTATCAATATTATGAAACCATCTGCGGCGGTTCTGGGGCAGGAACGAACTTTAATGGCACTGATGCGGTGCATACCCATATGACAAACTCCCGCTTAACTGATCCAGAAGTTTTAGAAACCCGCTATCCTGTACAAGTAGAAAGTTTTAGTCTCCGTCCTGATAGCGGTGGCAAAGGGCAATACACCGGTGGTGATGGGGTAATTCGCCGCATCCGATTTTTGGAACCGATGACAGCAAATATTCTCTCTAGTCATCGCTTGATTCCTCCTTTTGGCTTAAATGGTGGCGAAGCTGGATTGGTAGGCTGCAATCGGATACAACGTGGTGACGGAACCCAAGAAAATCTGGACAGTACGGCAACTGTACAGATGCAACCTGGAGATGTTTTTGTTATCGAAACTCCTGGGGGAGGAGGGTTTGGTGGTAGGTGGTAGGTGTTAGGTGGTAGGTGGTAGGTGTTAGGTGTTAGGTGTTAGGTGGTAGGTGGTAGGTGTTAGGCAATGGTGACAAGTTAAAAGATCGCGTATTTTGTCAAGTACTATATATAGCTTTTAGGCACTAACAAAACCCCATATATAGAAACAACCAAGGAGTCAAAAAATTGTGGTTCCTCTTCCTCATCTCCGCGTCCCCGCGTCCCCGCGTCACCGCGTCTCTTCCAAATCTTTAAAAAGGCTTTTCCCCTTTGAGCAAACGAATAATCCAACTATTAGGCATAAAATTGGCAATCTCAGTGAGCGCTAGGTTTAAATCAACTTCTAGATCCCTATTCTGGATATCAATGATCATCTGCTCGAACAATTCTAGTGCCACACGATGCTCCAGGTCAAAATCAACATAGGTTGTAGACTTACAGTACTCAAACTTTTTGATCTCAATTTGACCAACCTTACCGCTAATTACTGGTGATTCCAAGTCTCGCAGCAAATAAAAAGAGGTGTTGAGATTACCGACAACCAGCAGGTTTAAATTCTTGATGCGGCTAGTAAAAGTAGAACTTCCCTCGTAAATAAAAGTTATACAGCAGCGCTGGTTATCCTTAATTAATACCAGGTTCTCCGGGACTTTCTTTTTGCCCAATTTGAGATGATCAATATCAAAGCCATAGATCTGACGACAAGTACTCAAGACTGTCTGTAATTTGCCCCGATCTTGACTAGGAGTAATAATTTTTAAATGATGTGACTCCCTGTATTCCTGTTCTAGATAGTTCTTTTGTCCTTTGAGATAATCCAATAGAGTTTGGCTCTCCCAGTTTACGAGAGTTGGTTGAACCACAAAATGGGGAGCTCCTTTGGCTGTCCCGACCCTCAATCCTGGAACAGAATTAGGGACTAGTGTAGGTTCCTGAACTAACAAAGAATTCAATTTTTTGGATAACTCCTCAACTGACTGACTAATTTTCAGGAGAGCAGAAGAGATTTCTAGAATAGTCTGACGTGAGGTTGGATGTTGAGCTGTAGGCTGAAGTTGGGGAACAGGTATACCATCCCGTTTAAAACGATAGTAATCGGTAGCTCGATTAATGACTTTACGGATAACTCCCTGATGGAGAATATCTTCTTGTTCTTCAGGAGTAAAAATTTCATTCAATGAGGCAGGTAAGTCCTGGAGATGTAAATTCAGTAAATCTTCTAGAGACTGCTTGTTGGGAGACTGGATGGTAAGTTGAAACTGTCCTTGGCGATCGGTAATAGATGGGTTAAGCTTAGTTTGAAATACTTCCCAACTATCGGGAAACATGATGGAAATAATTAAGCTATGCTTAATATGGGTAAATAATTCCTTAATGCTGCTGCCAAAGGCTAGGAGTAAATTACGATTCTGCTCTAGTGCTAAACTTTCTAATTGGTCAAACACCATGATTAATGGTTCATCTACCAAAGATAGCTTACTAATAACACTGATAGCTTCTAGTCCCAAAGTTTCACGGTTAGTTTGTGTATCCCATCTTACCTCAATCAAACCTAATTTTTCTAACTCTACTGTTTCTAGCTCAAATCCAGCCAGCCAACGTTTAATCAAAAGCTTACGCTTAGGGTCTGTATAGTAGCAGTAGCGAATAATGCCCTTTAAGATTTGCCAAGAAAAACCAGAACAGTCATAAGTAAACTGCCACCACTGCTCTACTTTTGTTTCAATCAACTTCCAGAATTCTCTTTTACGCTCCGTTCCTGCAGAACCAAGAGCTTCGTAAATGTCTAAAGGATTTGCTTCTAAGACCTTAAGAATTTTTTCCTCTTTCTGAGTTGGCAAAGGAATATGTTGACGATTAATGATCTTCGACAAAAAATAGGCTAGTAAATGATCTAGCTGAGTATAGTTGGTACTACCAACTCTTTGGATTAAGGATTCGAGAACTCGACTATAAATATGGAATAAGATACCATCTGGATCATTAGGGTGATTAATAAAGAATAAACGGTTTCTTGCTAAACGTTCCTGAGCCAGACGCATCATCAGGTGACTCTTACCTGTACCGGCTTCCCCTGTAATAACTAAACCTTTACTTTGGTGGTTCCCATCATCCTTAATTTCTTGAAGAATTGACTTCAGAGCTTGATACGGTTGTTGAGAGATAGTTTTTAAGTCTGGATGTAACTGAAAAGGATTATCAACTCGACTACTTGCAAAGGGATTGGGGTATTCCTGAAGAAGCTGTTTGATATCTTGTTGAGTCATTTGAAGGTAGAGCTGATAAGTAAATAAGGCATCGTACCGGGCTAAATGTGCTTGCTCTTCTGAAAAGTACTGCTGATTAACCCTAAGGTTCAAATAGGTACAGAGATTGCCTAATGAGTAGGATTCTAGATGAGGCCAAGTCATCCTGGCAAGTTTATAGGTACATACCCAATCACATCTAGGTAAGACCTCTTGGAACAAATCATAGCTTCGTTGTAAGACTTTTTTGTCATGCTGGGCACAATGACAAACAATCTTTTTACCTTCAGCAATCGCTTTAAACTTTTGGAGAATCTGTTCTAAGGACTTGAGGTTATAGTACTGTTCTTCGTTCCCTACTGCTCCTTCGACAAAAGCTTCATAGATCTGCTTTCCAGTATAGTCTACAACAGCAATCTCTCGCAGAAGCTCTTGTCCTTCTGTATCGATAACAATGAAATCAATAGGGAGCATAGGAGAGAGCCAGGTGTTAGGTTTTAGGTTTTAGGTTTTAGGTTTTAGGCAATGGTGACAAGTTAAAGGATCGCGCATTTTTCAATTCCCATATATGGCATATTGGCGCTAAAAAAACTATATATAGTCAAGTGTTGACAAAATAGATTATAGTATCAATAATGATACTAGGGATAAGACATGCCTCAGATAAGCAACATTATTGCTGCTATGCGGCACAACCCTTGTGATGTTCGTTTTGCTGATTTGAAAAAAGTCTGTACCTACTATTTTGGAGAAGCTCGACAAAGTAAGACATCCCATCTTGTTTACAAGACAAAGTGGCAAGGCAACCCTCGTGTTAACATCCAAGAAGGGGAGAATGGAAAAGCAAAAACTTATCAAGTCCGGCAAGTTATCGATGCTATAGATAAGCTGGAGAATATCAATGCAAATGACGAAAATCAACCATGAACACTACACCTATCGTGTTACATGGTCTCAGGAAGATCAGGAGTATGTGGGACTCTGTGCAGAATTCCCCAGTCTGTCTTATCTAGACGAATCTCGTGTAGCAGCCTTTGAGGGTATTTGTAATTTAATAGAAGAAATCCTCGAAGATATGGAAGCCAACGGGGAACCTATTCCAGAGCCAATAGCTGACAAAAAATATAGTGGTAAATTTCAAGTAAGAATTCCACCCGAACAACACCGTTTATTAGCAGTAAAAGCAGCGGAGTCTGGTGTCAGTCTTAACCGTTATGTTAGTTCCAAGCTTTGTAGTTGACACCCAGAGTAGTAACATAGCTAAAACTGTAGGTTGGGTTTCATTATCGTGAAACCCAGGAGCATCCCATTTTGGAAAATACAAGAAGACGGGGGATTGTCAATAGGAGCAAATTTGCTCAATTGGGAGCAGTGCAGTGGAATCGGCCAGCCATCTGCGGGTAAACGCAGAATGTGGAATGATATAGGCAGGTTACTCCTTGAAATCATCAGATTCTTAAATTGATTGAGAGCCAGATATTCTGTAAACTCACCAGAATCCAGCCTACGTACATACTCAATAAGCAGATAGTGATGATGAACCTGATTCTCCATTGGGGGTGCTTTGTCTTGATTAGTTGATAGCCTAATGTGTTCAAATCAGCAAGGCTCTCCTCAGGGAGGAAACGGGTTAGTCTGCCAGTGATGGAGCCCCTCCGTCTTTTGGACTTTGATGCCTGGTTCCGCTGTCTGAGTTGTAGGAGTGTCAGTGTTGTAAAACCGAGTAATGATAATCCTATTAATAACGAAGACTGCGCCAGCTCTGACTTTCTCCTCAGCTCTTGCTCCAGCACCTGTGCTTGCTCTAGTACCTGCGCTTGAGCCCGATTATGGAACTGTCCCTGCTCCCACAACTGTTCCAGCAACAGCCTCCGCTCCTGCATTAGCTCCAGCTCCAGTTTACGCAAACGCACCAGCGCAAAATTAAGCTCGCTCATCAGCATACGCCCCAGCTTGCTGATCTCGAACTCCCGATCATCTATCAGCACCGCCTCACGCGCCCGCTTCAGCATCAGCTCTGGCAACCGCCCCTGTTCCTGCAACAACTTCCACTCATGCAACCGCACCTGTTCCTGCAACAGCCTCCGCTCCAGTTTACGCTCCTGCGACTGCTCCAGCAAACGCCTCCGCTCCAGTTCTGGTAACTGCCCCTGCTCCCACAACTGTTCCAGTAAAAGCCTCCGCTCTTGCCCTAGTGACTGCAACCGTATCAACAACAGCTCCAGCTCTTGCTCCTGAGCTTGTCTGTGTATCACTGTCTGAGTGTGCATTAATTGCACCTGCATAATTGAGAAGCCCAAAGCTACAAGCATTCCCAAAACTAATAGCGATCGCACCAACCAAATTCGCTTCAGTTTTCGCTTAGTGTTTCTATCCATAAGCTCCTCCCAACGCACCTTGCCCTGATCGCTGGACTAACAGGGCGCGGTATCTTTGAACATCACGAAGGGTAGTTGCACCTAAGCCGGTGAGTTTGTAGTATTTACGTCTAGCTCCACCAGTCTCCTCACTCTCATCACCCCAGTGCCATTTGATGAGTCCTTTTTTCTCCAAGCGATTTAGGGCAGGGTAGAGGCTACCAAAGCTCAATGGGATAGGTCTATCTGGGTTTAGCCTATCCAATATTTCTAAGCCGTACAGCTCTGTACCCATTAGAACAGTCACAATGTCTTCATCAATGGCTGAGATTTTGACTGGCTTCGTCTCTTCTTTCTTCTTCTGTTTCTTGGGCATCTTCCATTTGAATTAGTTGGAGTATGATTACCCCTATGGTATTGAAAAAATATAGAGTTGTCTATTTTTATCTAATCAAAGCTGTAACCACAAGAGGCGTGGCAAGCCATACTCGCAGAAGTGAAAAAACCTGCATCCTACCGGATGCAGATAGCTATAGGAGAAGGGCTAAGTCGATGGTACAGCTCATAGTTGGCAAGTCTGATGGGTTAGAGACATTAGAAGCAACCAGAACAACTTGTTTTGGCAGTGCTTTTGGTTGTAGGGCAGTTAATTCACTGTGAAATTGGTTGTCTTGATTAGAGA
>JAAHHL010000070.1 GCA_010672185.1 Caldora sp. SIO3E6
TATTCCTTGTTCTCTAGAGAACAAGGAATGTATGTAAGGTATGCGGTATCCCTCTTGTATATAGATACTGGCACTTGCCTATACCCTCTTGTATATAGATGGTGGTGCTCTAGGTCTTTGCCTGTACCCTCTTGTATATAGATGGTGGTGCTCTAGGTCTTTGCCTGTACCCTCTTGTATATAGATGGCTAGACTGGCTGTCTCTCTATATGACCTCTTGTATATAGATAGCTGCCCCAACAGTCTCCCTCTATACCCTCTTGTGCATAGATACAAGCACAGACAGTATCACCCTAAACCCTCTTGTATATAGATGGCTCGACTAGCTGTCTCTCTATATACCCTCTTGTGCATAGATACAAGCACAGACAGTATCACCCTAAACCCTCTTGTATATAGATAACTAGACTGGCTGTCTCTCTATATGACCTTTTGTGCATAGATGGCTACCCCAACATCCTCCTATACACCCTCTTGTATATAGATGGCTAGACTGGCTGTCTCTCTATATGACCTCTTGTATATAGATAACTGCCCCGACAGTCTTCCTCCATACCCTCTTGTACACAGATAGCTCGACTGGCTGTCTCTCTATATAACCTCTTGTGCATAGATAGCTACCCCAACAATCTTCCTATGTACCCTCTTGTATATAGATAACTTGATGAGATGTCTTGTGATATATCCTCTTGTATATAGATGGCTGTACTAGCTGTCTCTCCATATAACCTCTTGTACACAGATAACTCCCCCGACAGTCTCCCTGTATCCCCTCTTGTATATAGATAATCATCCTTTACAATACCCTCTTGTGTATAGATGACTGGGGCGCAGTTGCTCCATGACCTCTTGTATATAGATGATTGTCCCTCCTAATAACCTCTTGTATATAGATACCGACACCGACAGTCTACCATATACCCTCTTGTATATAGATAACTGTACTAGCTGTTTCCCTGTATACCCTCTTGTACACAGATAGCTACCACGACGGTTTCCCTGTATACCCTCTTGTACACGGATAGCTACCCCGACAGTCTCCCTGTATACCCTCTTGTATGATTATAGGTGTGATGGGGTGATGGGGTGGATCACCAAACTAGACTGCTCCAACGTAAATGCCCTTAGGACGGTCGCTAGGGGCTAACCGATAAACTTACCTGCAACTGATTTGATGGGGTTTACAGGTCAATCTCGCAGGACTGGTTAGAAAGGATAGATTCAGCTATGAGATGAACTGGGCTGACTGCGTATTTACGCAGTTAGACCAGCGGCTATCTCAGAACTGCTCCACCCTGAGTGGTGACCCATCCCACCACCTCCACCAACGGGTCACCACCTCATGCAATAGGACTGAATCTGGTGACCCAAACTACCGGGTAAAAGTCACTCACGCTCCCTGGCTTTCCTATAAGAATAGGGGGGAGCGTGAGTGAGGCTAATCTATTGCTCTAAGCGGGGTGAGCGTGATTTTGGCGCTGGTGGCGACTTTCTGGGAAGCTAATGGTAGTTGGGTCACCACTCGTCGCAGAGGTGTCCAAACAAACTGAAGAAGAGGAAAATGAAAAATATCCTTAAATCAAGTATCGTTAGCTTTTTCACAGTTTCAGCCGTCTGGCTGAGTTCTGGTTACTTTCAGGTATCGGCTGAAGACTTTGTTCCTTGGCTTCAAATTGCTGGACTTTCAGCAATGACTGCTAATCACAGTTTGCAAATAGCTAAGCAGTTAGAAGCTCAAGATAAAGGCAAGGTCTAATTAGCCTTCGCCTATTACAAAAAGACCTGGGAGTGAACCTAGGTCTTTTACAACATTGATTAATTGTCGTAACCAGAATATCTCACCCCCTACAACCTCCGTAAGGGGTGAGCTACCATGTTACTTCTATAGATGTAAACAGGTCTTCCAGTTCAGAAATGGTGGCTTCAATATGTAACCTCTTGTCTTCTGAGAAATCACCACTAACAGTTACGACACCTTGGTCGTCTCTTAAATTAATCTTGCACCCGATTAGGAGCTTCTGTAGATGACGAAGCGTCCTTTCTATTTGAGGGCGTTTGTCTTCAGTGAAAGTTCCGCTCATAAATATCCCAAGTTGTAATGTAGGTCTTGTTACCTTGCCGTTTGTCCTCCGAGGAGAGTTTAACGTGTCGATTTTTTTTGTAATATATTTGTCTTCAAGTTCTAATTCCAGTACCTTTAAGATTTCCTTGAAATTAGACCATTCAACAAACTTACCTCTTAGAAAGCGATTAATAGTTGAGAGAGAGAGTTGTGTAAAATCCGATAAATGACGTAGAGTCCAGCCTTTATCAGCAATTTTGTCTCTAATGATTAATGCACCTTCTACATCTACTCCAACCGTGTTACGATTTCGTTGTGCCATTAGATTTTTTCCTTTAGTTCTTTCTTTTTTGGAAATCCAGCAATACTTAGTAAGCTGCCAAGCTTTTTTTGATCTTAGCATTTCAAGATAAATGGTAAGGTTCACTTTATATTGGTTTGATACAGACCACTAACTGACACGTAACTGAAACTTAACTGACCTGTGAAAGCCTTTTGGATAAGTCAATATAGAGTCATAGCAAGAGCAAATAGCACTTTGCCTAGCTGTGCGTACCAAGCCTAGCTGTGCGTACCAAAATTTCCACTTACTTGAGGAGGTGTATAAGCTTATGTGTATTTAAATTGTAAATTAGCACTAACACGGGAACGTGGGGACGCGGAAACGTGGGGACGCGGAAACGTGGGGACGCGGAAACGTGGGGACGTGGAGATTAGGACAAATAAATTTAAATACGTCTGAGCTAATGAAACAAGTAGCTTTTCGTTTCGGTTCTATCTCAGCAATAAGTTTTCCTTTTAAATAGTTTTTATTCTCTTTTTGAACTCCAATACTTGTAAGCTGCCAAACTTAAGTATTGTTGAGAGTTTTATTAAGAAAGTCACCTTTGTTGAACGAAACAACCTCTATTTTTAAGAATGCTACAAAGTGACTTTCACTGAGTTCTTTTAGGGCTTATCTAAGAGATTCATTTAAAAACTGGAACATCACGACTGATATTACTTATAGGTCGGATAACATAGCTCATTTTTGTATTGAAAATGAGTTAGTTATCTGACCTTTTTATTTAGGTATATGAGTCTAATATTTAAATATCAAGTTTGGCAGCTTGATAGGGTGTATCAGTTTGATTAAAAAATTAGTTTTGGAGTTCAAAGTATGGGACAAGACCACCAGGGCGAAATGCCCAAGACTATTATTGAACAGCCAGCAACACAACAAGATTTTATCATTACTCCTGAAGCTCAACAGCAGTTGGTATTGGGGAGTATTGCAATCGGTACGATGACTTGTATGTGCTTTTTGATTCGTGAAATTCGGCTGTTAGTTCAAGCCGCAAATCGTAACCTGAATAGTTGAGACAAGTTTGAGAACTGTCTGAGTGTAAAACTTTAACAGTTTTCTTAGACTGAGGTTTGTTGGGGATTGTAGGAAATAGTGCCATACAGGGATGTAAACCATCCCTCATCCCCTTTCTTACTTTATTTTGTCATAGCTCTGGTAAGAGCCATAATACCGTCCAAGAGGGACAAGACTTGAGTTCAGCGGGGTGTTGGCGTGATAATACCGTGATAAATGCCACTTTTTTAACCATAGCTAAAAAGCGATAGAACAGGCGGTCTAGATTTTGAGGCTCTCAGTAGACTACAATCAAGACCGCCTGTTCTAGCAAGGCTGGGAAAGATGTCTGATACATCACAATCGCCAAGTATAGACCGCTTCAGCGATCGCTGAAGCTACCGTAGGTAATCGCGTCCCCTTTCTTGGCGATTGCTCTTAAGGCACTAGCGAGAGCTAATCGCCTAAAACTCATAGAAACCTGTAGGATTGGTCAGCTTCTCATACGCCTTCTCAACGTCGTAAGTATGCAACTGACCTAAAACACTCAAGGAATCATCCGTCCAGTACCCGTCATCGGTTTTTCGCCAATCTGGGGAAGCGATTAGCTTAGCCTCTAACTGCTGCTTCCTTAATCTTTCTTCCTGCTCCTGGGCTAACCTCTCTTCTGGGAAAACAGCACCTTCAGCTAAGAGCCCCATTAATTTTGGAGGTTGTTGTAACAACATCTCAACTGCTTTGAGCCTATCTGATGTCCGAGTATCAGGGTTCTGGGCTATCTCCATCAGAACCTTGATACAATCCCCTGAATACTTTACAGCTTCCAGTAGAGCCTGCTTATAGCTATCAATAGCTTGCTCGTGCCCCTTGAGAATGCGTTCTTTAGCAAGGTTGAGCGCCTCCTGGAATTCCCCCTGATCACACCACCGATAGATAGTAGAACGCGCCACACCAGCAGCATTAGCCGCTTCCTGATGGTTGCAACCCATCACCAGTTTCTCAATGGCGATTAGCTGTTTTTCACTCAGAGACATACGAGACACCACGCGACTGGATGGGACAATCCGGTTATCAGTTTTCTATGAAATTTTGATAAAAAGCTGATAACAGTTTAATAATGTTCCCCAAGCATAATTGACTACAGCTCCCATCATACCTCCCTTTCAGGGGTTTATAAAACATCACTCTTTACTGTCTCATTTGTCTCGGTGCTGTCTCATTGTCCATTGATAGGGGCTTGTTGGGGATTGCACAGCTCCCTTTTCCCCTTGCTGATTCTTTTCTTTTCTTGCATGAAATTCGAGCCACTCGCGGATCATTTCCTCATCTTCCACCCGTCGTAGGGTTCTGCTGCTGACCCCAGCAAGTTCAGCCGCTCTTTGTACGGTATGACCGCGCTTTTAGCGTTTCAATGGCTATTCTTTGTTCAGGAGTTAACTGAGGTGACATTGGTGACACGCTCTGACATGAAAAGGTGACAAACTTATTATGCCAAAATGAGGTAATGATTACCAAGTAAGGCTTCTTTCAGTGTCACTCCACTGTCATATCCCTATTTTGACCTTGAGAGCAAGGGGGTACTAAAACCTGTTACGGGTTTTAGTTTCTTTTCACTGCTGCCAGCTATGGAAGCCCACTTTCAGCTCCTCTCTAAAAATCAGAAATGGTAGCAATTAGAAGGAAGCGAAAGCAAACTGCATCATAATTTCGTCGTACAAAGACCGTGTAATTGTCTTGACCCCCATCAACATAGACCTAAAAATGTGGCCTTTTTCTGAGCTCTCCTTTGAGATCCGCCTCAGCCGTTCAAGCTCAGTTTGAGAAATTTCTTGGTTTTTGTTAGTACATTGCCTTTCATCATCAGGCAAGCCAGTCCCCCCAGTGGGGTGTGACACAACGCCACTGGTTTTTAAGAAATTATCGGCTCGTTGTGTCACGGGCTCAAGCTCAGGCATAGCCTGAGTTACGGGTTGTGACACACCCCGATTTTCGACCACTTTTTTCCAGTCAAAAACTTTCTCGGAAATCTGGGAGTTTATCCGCTCTCCCACAGACTCAAGAATAGCTTGATGTAATGGCTTCAATTTATCGATGCAGTACAACCGCACTACCTTGCCGTCAATTCTCTTTCGCTTACATTTTGTCTTGAGTTCAAGTTTTTTGAGAACTTTGCCTAGATACTGGCAAGGCGAGGTATCCTGTGCGCTGACACCGATATTCCGTTGACGTTTGGGGTCTTTGCCCTTTTTCCAGAATGAGAGCACCTCTGGGGATTCAGAGTGCCAGCTATTCTCCTTGTTGAGGAACCACCCAATACCCATAGAAAGCAGGGTGTGGACTTGGAGCCATTTACTCCGATAGGTGGCTAGGTGGATTTTCTTTTTGCAGTCAGGCTCGTTAGGGTCAGTAAAAAAGCTCAGTTTTTTGTGCCAGCGCTGCTGCTGTAATAACTTAGCCGCTTCTGGGTTCAGCAGCAGGAATTGAGATTCAATCCTATGTATGAGATTTCGGTCTTTATTTTTGACGGTGTGGATAAACTCAGGGTCAAAAGCTGGCTTCTCAAAAACCACCTTGATGGGGTGTGACACAACACCACTGGTTTTAATAGAATTATCCGCCGGTTGTGTCACGGCCTCAAGCCCTTGCGTAGCCTGTTTTTCTGTTAGTGACACACCCTCGTTTTTGAGGTGGTTATCACACTGTGAGTCTTCCGTATTATTGTCGGGGGGAGGGGGCGGGCTATTTGACTCGAATAGCGCCTGCTCTTGTACTGCTAACTGCTGCACTTCATTGACCTTTTCAGTAAACCCTTCTTCATTGGAAGTGACCCCATCAATCTCAACAATCTTGTGGTTCTCCACTATCTTAGATACCTCCGATGGGGAAACCTTCTTTTCTGCCTGAATTATTTTGTCCTCGAATCCTGGGAGCCTCGATAGTAGTCGGGTTTTGACAATTTGGCGGCGTTCATATTGAGTTTTGTTCAGCTTAGAGGCTAATTTATCCGCTTCCGAAGAACTGATGCTCTCTACTTTGTGGGTAGCCTCTGATTCAGCTAGCTGAATTTCCCCTTGCTGCTCTCTTAAATCTTCGATATCATCCTCCCTACCTCTGACAACGGTGACATCCCATCCGCTATCCCTGAGGGCATACTCAAGGCAAAGTCTGGGGTGTTTTCGCTCAAAGTTATCTTTGGCAATAATCCGGCATTCATATTCATAATGTGGGTCTACCGATTTTTCAACTAATTCAATTGCCAAATCAAGCAGTTTGTTCTTTCTCTCATCTTCGCTAAGATCTGAAAGAGAAATAGAGGCACAATCCAAGGTGTATTCTTTGAAGGCTTGTTGCAGTTGACCCGATGTTAGATTTTGAAAACCTATTTTTGTGTGCAAGCTGGAATGATTTTGACAGTAAACAAACCTGATTGTTTTCGGGTCACGATTACGCCCTAAAAATTGAACCTGAGTATCCGTTGCCACCACACCAAAGAAAAAAGCGAATTCGTATTTGAAAAAACTCGGCATTGTGGATTCTATGCTATCGAGAATTTCCGAAGCTTTTCTCAGATCGATGCTGACTCCCGACTCAGCGCTAGGAGAAAGTATTACTACGTCGATGCCATACTTGAGAATAAAAGCCTTGGGGTCACGCAAAAACTCTTTTCCTTCTTCAGTGTTTGAGGTTGTACTATCTAGTCGGAAAACCTTCCTTCCTTTCTCTGATAGCATCAAATCCCATGCTGAGCACTTGGCTTGAGAATCTGAACTGATGATGATAGGAATATCAGTGGGCAATTCCATCATAATTTTGTGGAGAAGAGAGTAGTCATCCGTTTTGGCGTCAAACTCAATCCACTCATCTACTTGAGCCGCTAATCCATTTTTAACATCAGTTTCTGTAGCCTGACGGTGGCGACTTGACCCATCATATAGATAAATCTTGCCTCGGTTACCAGTGTAGGTATTTTCCACCTTGGTAATTTTCCGCCCACTCAGTTTTGAGAAATATTCAACAGTGAAGTCTGTTAAGTTTGCGTCTGATAAAAAGAATGAATCCCCATCAGTGAGTGCATCGATTACCCTCTGTTTGACGGTTTCCCTGTAGAGACTGACAGCAGTATTGCTGTGGTGTAAGTGTCTAGCAACACTCTCAACCTCATCAAAGATGATTTTCTTGTCCTCAAAGTGGTGAGGGGAGAAGTAACCCCAGCTATCCACTGCTCCAGCAATCCTTGAGTGAGGGTCAGTCAGAAGTATCAGTTCATTGTTGGCTTTTAAATCGCTTTGGATTTGATTCCAATGCACACCATTGAGCTTGTGCCCATTTTCACAGAATTGCTCCAGCAGTACATTTCTGTAGCCTCCTATAGCAGCTCCATCATTAGGATTGGCTAGGTACTTCTGGTTAGACCACCAGCTTTTACCAGTTCCCAGTCCAGATTTTCCCGCTAGTCCCTCCCCAGTTTTTGGGGGCTCCCAATCAAAAAACCGCTGATTAATAGTATGGTCTGGGGTGAACTTTCGTAGCTGTAACCATTCTTTCCCTGTTTCCTCTGAGAGCGCTGGGAAGTTTTCGAGTAACTCATCCTTAGCCCTTCGGATAACATGGAAGCCTGTGTTTGGCAATTCTGGAATTGGCTTTAGGTATTTCTTCCTTGAGTCATCCCCTTGTGCAAATTGATTTCCATCCTCTTCAGCTTTATTTTTCCTCCTAGCCTGCTTTTCCTTATAGGATAACTGCTCCCACTGCCAATAGGAGACTCTCTTTAGAATCGATTCATCTGATAAGGACGGTCGGGGGTTGCCTCTGTCAGCTTGCCGCCATAGAGTTTGGATCTCCCTATCTGGTAGGGGTGGATTACAACGGTGGCAATATTCCTCTAGGAGCTGATACCCATTATTGGTATGTTTAATGCCTAATTCATCAAGCCTACGGGCTGTGGCTACGAGATTGACAGCAAGTTTAAAGCCTTGTGGGTTTCGACCCGTAGTTCCTTGGCTAACCCCGCTGCTAATCAATTCTTGGTCATCACGGGTTAGACAAATTTCTAGTGGAATGGTATCGCCACTGTAATGGAACTCTCTTGAGAGTGGATTTATCTGAGGTTTCGGGAACAGTTCCTCATCGGTCTTTGCCAGTAGTTTTCGTATTTTTTTACTACTGGCTTTGTCCTTAAGTAGTTTCCGAGCTTTCAACCAGCGCTCATTGCTCAATCCGTGAGGGAAGTACCCAAGGGAATCTAATCGATGCTCAAATTCACTAGCAGAGTAGGTGTGGTCGGAGGTAAACTCAACGGTTACCTTTTTACTTCCTCGACTGACCCCAGCTAGTCGCATCTCCCGATTGAGATTTTGGATGGCAGGGTCAGAACGAAATAAAAGGATTAATTTACGCTGAAGCCTTTGCCAGTCAGATGGGGCAATGTCCTCTGTGAGAGTGTAATAGAAATGCAGAGACTTCCCGCCGCTGTAGATAACAATACTGGGGACTAGTCCGGTAGCCCTGGCTAACCACTGTAGTTTCCTCCACTGGTGGCGAATTGATTGCCCATCGGACTCCCCAAAAATACAGTTAATCTTCTTGACATCACTGGCGCGAGTACCGTTTGTGTGGTTGGGAATAACGTAGATTTGTTTGCCTTTCTTGGCAAGGAATTGGAATAGTCCTACCCCATCTGGGTGATATTTTTCCGACTCTCTCCAAACTTTGTTGCCATCTGGATACCGGAGAGGTTTACCATCCTCAAATGGATTGAGGCATTTAGTGGCTTGCAGTCCCCAATCGGGAGTGACCTTACATTTGTAGGGTTGGGTATTATTGATTTTTGCCCAAACCTCGTCACCAGGGAGGTAGCCTAATTTTTGTAACTGAATTTTGGTTGCTTCAGCTCCTGTGATAGAGGGGTGTGACTTAGAATTATATTCTTGCCCCGTTTGTAGATGTAGGGAAAAGTTTTGGCTGTTTCCAGATGCTCCTGATAATCCCCTCCGTAATCTCTCTCCATCATTCGGGCGTATTCCCTGCGAAGTCGATTGAGTTGAGCCTCCTTCGATTTCTCCGATGTCTTTCCGAAACCTTTTGCCATAGCGCTTGTCCTTCCGATTTGAGTCAGTATGTGGAGTACCAAAGCCTTTAGTGTTGGGAGATGAAGCTCTCATGATTCACCCCCTACACCAAGCTAAGGATGAACAATTGGGTGTATTCACTCTTAAATCCCCAATTATCAATCATATTTAGGCAATCTGTCAGTCTTTTCGGCTTTTTAAGCCTCTTAAGCCGTTTTATCGGCAAAATATTTCGATATCCGATGAATTTCTTGCAGTCTTGGCAGTGGATGGATTCTTGTCCTGGCTTCAACCCCGCGCCTGATTTGAAGCTGGTGCTACCGCAATGTGGGCATTTTGGGGCATTTTCGGGGATAATACTTGGATTATTGAGGTTTTTGCCTGATTTCGGTATAATTAGTGGAGAATTGTTCATCTTGCTCTCTCTTGTTTTCTGAGAGCAACCTTTGTCTTTCTGCTGGATTCAATCTCTTGTCGTTGGTAGGGCTTGCACTAATCTGCCCATATGTGCCTATTTGTTCCCGATTGTTCCCAAATCTGCCATCGACTGAGTATGAATTTGAGGGGAATTTCGGCTAAAGTGAAATTAGTGTTTTCTTGTGGCCTTTGATTGAAAGGCTGTTTCCCCTCGTGGAGCAGTAAAAGCAAAGCAAAGGCTGCTTTTTGTTTTCATCTTTTAGCTTAGCTGCTAAAAGCCTTAATGAGTGCGGTTTTTGGGATGTTATGTTTAACTTTTAAGTTTTGTAAACTAGATTCCCTTTTATCCATGTAGCCCCTTGCCTTCTGTTTGCAGGATTGTAATCTTTCAATATTGCATTCTCTAGTTCTAGACAGATTGCCTCGTACCGTTCCAAAGACATCTTTACGACACGCTTCCTTGAGGATCGGGTTACTGCCAAGGCAAAATCGTGTAAAGCCCAAAATTTTTGGAAATTGTGGCGAAGCTTCTTGACTTCACTGTCAAATTTACGAATTCGGTTTTTATCTTTGACTGAAAGGCTTTTACTTTTTTTCAGTTGCTCAATCTTAGATGATTCCAGAGAGAAACGATATTGTTTCTGTGGCCTATATTCTGTGTAGGTCTGGCATTGCTCAAAAATGGCTAGAGATTCATTTTCAATGCAAGCTGCTACGTATTCTCCTGGTGATGAAGGGATTTTAGCGTCTATTTCTTTCGCTAATTGTTTAATCTCAATCCACCCATCCCAGATTAGAGAGTACAAGTCAAGATATCGTTTTGTACCCAAAGTATAGATTTCGGATTGGTTCTGGATAGGGTTTTCTTTTCCTGAGAAGTACGCTTTCATAGATGTCCGCACATCTTGAAAGATTAGGCGTACTACATTCCAGTGTCTCAATTGGTCTTCAGTTCTACATTTTTTCCGAAGGTGTACTAAAGGTATTCCTGATAGGGTTGAAAGAATAATGTCTTGGTCTTTTGGGGTGATTGATGTCATCGTTGCCTTCTTCGTTAGCGCGATCGCCTACCTTGCCTACTTTGCCTGCAAAACCTGAGCAGCAGTCAGTTTCAATTCAGGAAAAATTCGAGAAACAATCCGCTGGCTACCAGTGAACTCAGTTGCCTGATACCTACCATTGACCAACACCAGTACAGTTACTAACCGTGCTTGTGGGTCAACAATCCAGTATTCCGGAATGCCGCGCTCCTGGTACTGATGTACTTTATCAGTGTAGTCCCTCTGGTAGTTCTCATCTTTTTGATTGCGGTAGGGACTAACCACCTCAACAACTAACTGTGGGGGAGCCATATCTAGAGTGATAGCCATTTTGCCCAACTTTGCCATCTGTTGTATGTGTTCTGGTCTGACAACAGTTAAGTCAGGTTGGCGGTTGAGGGGCATTCTGGGGAATACAGGAACGGCTAGGTCTAATTTTTGAAGCTTTACTTGTCGCATAGTCACGAAAGTTTCAAGCTTACGTCCCAAATATTGAGCTATCCAGCTGTTTAATTCACTTTCTGAGGGCACTGGTCTTAGCTCCCCATCAAATAGTTCATAGCGGTTATCTGTGCCATCGTCATATTCGAGATATTGCTCGAAGGTCAGTTTTACTGGTGTGTGGGTCATTTACTTCCCTCCTCTATTTTTTGGAACCAATTTAACTGCGTATATACGCAGTTAAATTGGCTCATTCCCCTTTCCCTTCTCAGCCAACAGTCTCTCAACAATAGCCACAAGCTTTGCTGTAGTCTCAGCTTGGCTGGCAGCTGTCTCAGCTTGTTGTCGAGTGGTTAGCTTGATTTCAGCCATGTCAGCTCGGAACTCATTCATACTTTGTTCCATTGATAAGCGAAATTCAGTCAAACCCTCTGTGAGCCTACCCACTTGCTCAATCAATAGTTCAATCCGGTCTGATTCAAAGCTTGGTATTTGGGTCATTTACTTTCTTCCTGTTCTTAACCTCGGTTAGTAGTTCCTTAACCCAGCTAGGGTGAGCTTCCATCCAGGAGAGCCAACGCTTGAACAGTTCCTCATGGCTTTTGGTTGCACTGTTACTTTGTTTGTTGATTCTGAGGTTTTTGTTTATGGAACTTACCCTCTTCCTTAGCTTGTCTAATTGCAACTTCAATTAAGAAAGCTGCAAGATTAGCAGTCGGTCTACCCTCCGATTCTGCCCACCATTCCAAATCCTCAAAAATTGAGTCTGGCAAAGTAACGTAAACCCGTTTACTCACAATTGTTGACACTCTTGATTATCTCCTCTATGTTACATTTTCGCTTCACATAACCAGCTATTTTTTACTTAGAGCTGCTTTTTTTGTGCTTACTGTTGCTAATTAGCTGCATATTAGTTACTATAGCATTGAGCAAGCAAACGGCAATGCCGCCAAATCAAAACGGCACTACCGCGTCACTACCGCGTCAATGCCCCGGCACTATTGCCGGTACAGCAAAACGGCACAACCTTAAGGAGATAAGAAATGGCTGAAACTCAAGCACAGCAAGTAACAGAAGCGCGGCATAGTAATGTACTACCGCTCCCTACCGCCACTACCCCGGCACAAGAGGCAGTGCCTCAAACCTTCACCACCAAAGACTTACAGAAACGGTACAATGTCAGCAACAAACAGGCGCGGAATTATGCCTCTACTGTCAAGGATGCATATCCTTGGCTTGAGGAAGAGTTAAAGAATGGTAACAAATACACAGAGCTAATGGTTCAACTTATTGACGAATTCAAGGCATCTTCCATGAGTGCCAGTCAATGGGTTGAGCACATTCATGATGAGAATGTAGACAAATTACAAGTTCATGAAGTTGAGATCATTGAGGAAACTTCTGGTGTTGATGGGTGGCTTAATTCCAGCGCTTTAGCAACTTACAATCAGTCTCAAGAAAATACTACTGCTCTAGCAACCTACAACTATCAGGAGACTAATTACTTAACAATTGGTCAGCAAAGTTTAGAAGACAGTCAAAGCAAATTAGCCAAGACTCGTACTCAATCTTTTGATTTAAGCAATCGTCTACTAACCCAGTTGTCCCTGTTGACTCAAGACAAGCAGCAACAAGAAGTAGCTCGACAGCAGGAGATTACAGCGGATATCGATAGTTATGCTTTGCAGCAGGCACATATTCAGTTAGCAAAAATTCTCAAGGGTGAGCAGTTGGCTCGTGAGGTTGATGCACTCTATCGCAAGGGTGTTTCTCCTGAAGAGATTGGAAAAATGCTAAACGGTTTGCAGTCAGCCAACTTCAACGGCGACGTAAAAAAGTCCTAGTTGATAGGGGTCGCGACCCATTGCCAGTTACGCAACCCCAACAGAATATACCTGTACCAATCATGCCACAAACTGTACTAACAAGGCCAGGTTCAGAAACTGCTACAACCCTCTTAGATAATGAACCTTACTATCCCCAGTGCTACCTGTATCAACCTCCTGAAGTAGAACTAGAGCGTAATCTAACCAGTCTCCAGATGGCTTTATTCATTGCTGGAGTTGATTTAGGGACTGCTCAACAAGCTGCAAAAATCATCGTAAACCTACGACCGGGATTCATTATTTCCCGTTCTGAATACGCGACTATCCATCAAGCCCTAGGAGAAATCAAATGATATTCGATGCCAATTACTCAAGTTTTGTGACGATACTTGCTTATCCTGAAGACGATTTTTATAGTCAGGAGCGCGTAGCCTTCAGAGCTGTACCCCGTAAGGGCGATTTAGTTACCTGCATAGTCGAGGATGTAACTAAATATTTCGAGGTTTTATTTGTCGAACATTCTTCCCGATTCAATCCAGAAAGAGAAGCTTATGAAGCTAGCGGTCTGTGCATTCATGCTAAGCCTATTTCCAATCAAGAAAGAAGTGAGAAATTAGGAGGTAACCAATGATTTTACTTCTGGCAGTTTTATTTTTGACAGGAGTAGCGCTCTCCATCGCCAAACTTTGAGCGCTAACCCCAACACACCACAAAGAAAAGAGTACTTTATGGATTTAATCAATTATGACACAAACCACCACAGTACAAGATTTCGAGCCGTTACCCCAGTATTCTCAAACCAAAACTAGTAACCAGACGTGGGTCAACGTAACCACCACTCGCACTGACCCTGACGGGACTACTACCCAGCATCTCCAAATTATCAGCAAGCGATAGAGCCAGTAGCCGGGTGCAACTCCCGGCTTAATTCTATGGAGGAAGAAGTCACAAGACAAGTAGACACTGACCAAGTAGAGGAAATATTTGAGCAGTTCGATTTTGATGATTACCTGTTGGATTTACTCGAAACAATAGACAACCAACAACAGAAACTACAAGTATCGCACGGTGTTTTTACACACAAATCGGAGGATTTAAGATGCCAAGACCAAGCTTAAGTAAGAATGCTTCACAGCGTAGAGGAAAGACACTTGCTAAGAAAACTGTTTCAAAAGCTGCTTCGACAGTAAAAGCAGTCCAGAATACTGTCAAACAAGTGAAAGAAGCTGCTCAATACAGTGAGATGAGTGGGTTGAATCCCCTCGGTGTGGAAAGTGTACAGGATGAATTGCCAGAGTTCCAGCCTGCTGATTATCGCGTTAAAGACCCGCTAAACCCGCCTGATAGTTTACCACAAGTATCTCTTGGTGAGTTTATCAAAGCTAGCAGAATTTATGAGGGTGCAACACGCGCTGTACAGTTAACAGGGAAAGCATTTGATTTAACCCGTGAAAGGCTTCTAGTTGAGGGTAAGAAAGCTAAAACCTTCAGCG
>JAAHHL010000700.1 GCA_010672185.1 Caldora sp. SIO3E6
TGATTTACCTTGCAAGTCAATTTGATACTCCTGCAAGAGCCGCATTACCCCTGCTGGAGTACAACTGCGCAAACCGGCTTCTCCCCGCAGTAGCTTGCCCAAATTCATAGGATGCAGCCCATCCACATCTTTATCGGGATGGATTTGGTGTAGTAAGGAAACGGAATCCAAATGTTCAGGTAAGGGTAACTGGAGGAGAATACCATCAACCCGTTGGTCTTGATTGAGAGTAGCGATCGCTTCCTCTAATTCTGCTTGGGAAGTGTTAGTTGGAAAATGTTGTCCAAAAGAAGCTATGCCTACCTTAGCACAAGCACGCTCTTTATTACGGACATAGGCCGCACTGGCAGGGTTATCACCCACCATTACTACTGCTAATCCAGGAGGACGTCCAATTTTTGCAGGCAGGGGTTTGATTTGCTCTTGGAGCTGGTTTTGAATTCTTTTAGCTAGAGTTTTACCATCTAGCAATTGGGCATAGGTGGTATCCATTGGGGAATTTAGAATTTAGAATTTAGAATTTAGAATTAATATTTGCCTTATCCACTGCATTTTAAGCCTAACTGAGCACCAGAGCATTGTTACAGACTGAATTTTACTCCAAATATAAAGTTTTGTAAATTTATCCTGTTGTAGTTCATCACAAATGTTAATTTTTTTAAATCTAGCTTAAAATTCCTTCTTAAGGTAGATAAATTGCCTTGGATTTTTAAAATTCATGCCCAATGATACTTGTCAAAATCTGTAATTAAAAGTTACAATTATTTATGGTCGCTTATGCGAATCCCTGAATTTCCTAACCACAAGAATTAATAGATAATTTTTTGATGGGAGCGAAGCGACTAACTGCTATGGTGCAGCCAATATTTTGGTGAAAGGTAAGCTCACAGCTAAAGCGATTTTTAGCCATAGGTAGAGCATCCTTTAAGTCTGCCGAAACGAAATGATTTAACAAGTTTTCTCTCAATAACATCCCAAGCTTTTGTGAGGAGCACAGTTTTCATCGGCTCCGAACCTTTGCTTGCCAAGAATTCCCTTCTTTTCCAGTGGGGAGAACTCCCTCATGGTCATCTATCCGTACCAAATTGTACCCATCATTACGGAGGTTAAAAATTCACTATGGCTACCCCTACTTCTAACGGTGTTGTTTCCAATGTTTCCCTGACTGGTAGTAATTATATTGACAGCCTGCTAACGGGAAGAAAATGGGGCGGTGCGACAGGCACAGCTGCCAACCTCACCTATAGTTTTGGTCAACCCGGTGTATCGGTATACAGGAGTGGATACGGTTTTGGAGAACTTAATTCAGGTTTTGCCGCCTTTAGCAATACCCAAAAAAATGCCACGAGAAAAGCACTGGAAGCCTGGAGCGAAATTGCCAATATCAATTTCACTGAAGTCACTGACTCTGCATCTGTTGCTGGTGATCTTCGCTTTGCCAAATCAAATGCGCCTTCTACCGCTTGGGCTTATACTCCGAGTGCCACTCCAGAAGCAGGAGATGTTTGGTTCAGCGATAACAGCTACTACGACACCGATGTAGAAGGCACCTATGGCTATGCTACATTCATGCACGAAATTGGCCATGCTCTGGGATTAGACCATCCCCATGAAGGTGACGTAGTTGCTGATGCTGACATTGATTCAACTGCCTATTCGGTGATGAGTTATCGCTCTTACATTGGAGCTCCTCTGACTGGGTACACTCAGAACTTTTTCCCAACGACACCGATGTTGCATGACATTGCTGCCATTCAGTATATTTACGGGGCAAATACTAGCACCCGCAGCGGCGACACAGTTTATTCCTGGGGAACAGGAGAACAGCTACTGGAAACGATCTGGGATGGCGGCGGCACAGACACCATCGACTGGAGCAACCAAACTACAGACGCCAACATTAACCTAGGTGAAGGCGAGTGGAGTGAATTAGGGCCAGACTATTGGACTGGGCAGTCTTGGGAAAGTCAGACCTTAGCGATCGCTTATAACGTTACCATTGAAAATGCCACCGGTGGCTCTGGCGACGACACGATTACGGGTAATCAAGTCGCTAACGTTCTCCAAGGTGGTGCGGGCAATGACTCTCTGGCTGGACTTGGTGGTAGCGATACTCTCCAAGGTGATGCTGGCAACGACTACCTTCATGGTGGCGGTGGCAGTGACGAGATGTACGGCGGTGCTGATAACGATACTCTCAAAGGCGCTGGTGGCAACGACCTAATGTTTGGCGGCGATGGCAACGACTTACTCAAAGGTGGTCGTGGCAACGATGAGATGTACGGTAATGCTAATGACGATACACTCCAAGGTGGTGCTGGCGACGACCTGATGTTTGGCGGCGATGGCAACGATCTACTCAAAGGTGGTCGTGACAACGATGAAATGTACGGCGATGCTGGTAATGACACCCTCAAAGGTGGTGCTGGCAACGACACTCTCACTGGTGGCAGTGGCATTGACCGCATGTTTGGTGGCAGTGGCAACGACACTCTCACCGGAGGTACTGAGAACGATTTCCTTAATGGTGGTGCTGGCGATGACGATCTTTTGGGTGGTGCTGGCAACGACACTCTCAAGGGTGGTACTGGCAGCGATCACTTTATCTTCAACTCCTTGAGCGAAGGCATTGATAAAATCCGTGGTTTCAGTGTCTTAGATGACATCATTGAAGTTTCTAGTAGCTTCGGTGGTGGACTTTCCCTAGGAACCCTTGATGCAAGTCAATTCGTTATTGGCTCAGCTGCTACGGATGCTGACGATCGCTTCATCTACAACTCCGCTAATGGAAAACTCTACTTTGATGCTGATGGTAATGGAGGTGTAGGGCAAGTTCAGTTTGCCAAACTCTCCTCTGGATTGGCTTTGAGTAACGATAACATTTTGGTTGCTTAATCTATGCCAATCTGGGTCTTAACAAGGGGCTTAAGCCCCTTGTTCCTCGTTACAGTGGTTTCCGCCCTAATGTGATACACCTTATACCAAAAATTACTTTCTAAACTCTAAGCCAAAGCACAAGATACCCCTTGATTTGGCATAGATTTTGGTAAATCATAAGGAAAATAGTATAAATCAATAAATCGAGATAGTTTGTTAATATCATTTTTTTGATCAAATAAAGAAAAATTTAAAGAGTGAAAAAAAGCAATATCCAGAAGATGCATGATTTGACGACAAAAAAAATCAGATTTGCTAGAAGAGTAGGAATTTTCTGGGAGTAAATTTCTCAATTCAAAAATTTCTTGTAAAATAATCAATTTTTCTAGCACCCAATTGAGGGAGATTGCTGGCAAAGTTAATCCAGTCACCTCTCGCCTCGGTGCTGAGACATCTTGCTGGAATTCAAGCTGAATATCCTTAACCTGAAACAAGATACGCACTTGTTGAAATAACTGTACCTCAAATAAATGTTTTAGATGCTGAGATTTTAAGACACCTTGATTTTTCAAATATAAACCTAATGGCTGTTCCTTGGGACACATCTGAGCCACCTTAGTAACTACGCGATCGCTAGCCCAGTGATATTGTTGAATGAGTGAAACTAAACCTTGATTATCTAATTGGTTGGCTGCTGCCACAAGTTGTCCTCGATCTACCCAAATATAATGAATTGATGCTGAAGCTTCTGGAGATTGAGGAGAGGCAATAATCTTCAGTAATCCTGTTTTTTTCTCTTTATAGATGAGGTGAGAAATTTCTAGTAAAGAAAATTCTTGTAGAGAGCTAGTAATGAGCATTTTTTTTCTTAAAGCTACCAAGCTAAAACCCAGTAAAAATGCGTTCTGGCAAGTCAACATGCAACTGGGAGCTAGCTTTTTTATATGTAATTTCACAATATGCAATTTAAATCTACAACAGCTTACACCCAAATTTGATCTGCTGGGCTCAGCTAGCAGCTTTTTCTACTTGTAGATGCGAACCCCTGACAATAGTATTCAATTATACCAAATTCGGACTACCAATCTAGAATAATGAACTTATTGAATTAGCTTGTTTTTAATTAATGCAATATTGTCCTAGTTCCTGGCGGTCAAAAATGCACTTATTAAAATAGTTAAATTGATGTATTAATCAAAATTATGATTAATATTTTGATTATGGTCAATCCATGATTATCTTATTTTGATAATTTATTAACAATCAGTCAATAGTCATAAAAAATAAGCTTTATTGAAGGAAAAAAATTCAACCTAAGAGGGTTGGCAATCAGATAGTTGATAGGTTAATGATTTGACAAAAGTTTCTTCACTCATTACTCATTACTCATTACTCATTACTCAAAAAAGCTCTCCCACATCTTTTTTCCTTCGCCCATCTCCCCATCTCCCTATCTCCTCCATTAGACTTGATCCGCAAGCCCTATAATGGTCACTGTTCTGTACTCTGATCTCCACCGTGACTACTACTCCCCTGACTCCTAGCTCCCAAGCCAATGCTAACAGCGTGACTCAGCAACCGGATGCCTTGGG
>JAAHHL010000701.1 GCA_010672185.1 Caldora sp. SIO3E6
TGGGAGGAAGTGCCGGAGTTCCAAGGATCGCTCTTAGTGCTTTCTGGCTAGGTCGTCGCTCATCGAAGGCTATATCAAGTTCGGTTGAATACTTACACTTCGGTGACAATAAGGCAGAGGGCAGAAGGCAGGCCCGATGACAAAATTTTTTTCACCACCATGCATGAAAGTCCCTCTCTCCGCGTCTCCGCGTCTCCGCGTCCCCGCGTCTCTTTCAAGTTAGAGGGCAGAAGGGAAGGAAAAAAGTTGCTAGGCAGAAAGGAATTATCACTGTTTATCCGAACTTGATATTATTCATCAAACTTCATAAGTTATTGACTAACGAATGGACATCATCTTTAGCTGTCTAAACAAGTGCTAGACTAGGTTTGGTCAGTGCAGGTACAATGCGATCGCTAGCCATTCTTGCACCAGAGAGATTGCGGGCAACAGGTCCAACCTGTAAAGCTGCTAACCCTCCCATAATAAATAATTCACAGCGAGGCCAACGAAGATAAGCATCAAGAACCGGCAAGCCATTAACAATTGCGGTGGGGAACCTATCCAAAACTTCTCTCAGCAGAGGATTTGCCCTCACATCTAATTTCGTTCCCGTTCCCAGCCAGATGCGATGCGCTTTCTGATACTCTGTGTCATCATGGCAGCGAACCTGCCAATAGTTATCCCGCCATATCGCTTCAACAATTTGGCACTGTTCATGGAGCGAAATTTTCCCATGGCGGCGGGCACGCCGTAGCTGCATCATTACTGCTGGAGTGAGAGAACCCCCATTGCGAGCCTGTTGAATCATCTGCCAACGTTGCTGCCAATCTGTTTCTGCCCAAAATTCCTTCAAATATTTAGGTCCTAGCCAGCCTGGATCAGCATCAAATAACTTTTCTTGAAAATCCCGTCTTGCCATGAGTATTACCTGAGCACCACGAGCCACTGCTCCTACTGCCAAATGACCGGAGGTTAATCCACCTCCCACAATCAGCACTCGTTCTCCCTCCAGTGACAATGAAGGCAAATCGACATCATGAGAATGACACAGCCGGTTTTGAGGATAGGGTGTAGTGATATTACTCACCCAATCCGGCAAGTTGGGATTACCGCCTCCTGTTGCCAGAACAACCCGTCGAGCAATAACTGAATCCCCATTGTCTAACCAGAGGCGAAAGTTAGTCTTCTTCATGTGAGTTAGGGGTTCAAGGCGAGTTACTCGGGTTGGGACGATACACTTATCCAATTGCTGCTGGTTGATGAGATGTAAGCAAAAATCCTGAAAAAGCTGAGTACCAGGTAAGTCATAAGGGGGATGAAGTTCTGTGGGGCGAGATTCGGCAAAGCTCCGCAGTGCAAAGGGATTGGGGTCGGGATGGTGAACCGCAGGAGACCTGAGATGAGGAATTTCTAGAGCAGCAAAAGCGTGAAACCACTGGCTCATCCATTGACCACTCTGATCAAAAACTAAAAACTTACCCTGCATCTTCTGAGATTTTTGCAGGAGATGAGCAACTAAAGTTAGGGCATGGGGACCAGCACCAATGATGGCAATGTTAATCTTTTTAGGTAGGGGTGCCGAAGTATATACCATGCAAAAACAATAATGATTGTCATTCTAATTTTATTCTAAAATAACGATCATTACCCAGAGTACTATTTATGATTATTGCTGTCGCTGGTTTACCGGGAGCAGGGAAGACCACTTGGATTCGACAACAACTAGCTATTGCCAACCAACCAGTGCAGTATTTCAGTCCTGGTTCTGATCCAGTTCCCATTGACCTGACCTGCATTGCCGCTGAGTTTCCCGATGTCAAAATTCTGACAGAAGATGAGGGAGAGCAATTGCTAAAATTGGCTGGGCTTGAGTCGATTACTTATATAGAACTGGGATTTCATGTGGATTTAGCGTCAATCGAGCCAGTGTTATCTGTGTTAGATGACTTCTCAGTTCATCGCGTTGCCTTGATGCCGCCAAATATAGAAAATACAGGATGGCACACTTGGGCTTCAGAGGTTGTGCCGGGAGTCCCAGTAGAACCAGCTGGAGAAAAACCGGAACTTTGGCGTGCGCCGATTAGCGGTCAAATTTTAGACCCAGCAAGCCTGGATGTTTTTTGGTATGAGTTAACTCAAGGAGCCTATGGCAAGGTCAACCGAACCAAGGGCATTTTTGAGCTAGCTGATGGACGAGCATTTTACTTTGATTTTGTGGCAGGAATTCCTGATAGTACCTACACTGAGTTAACTGTTCCCCGTTGGTTAGAAGGACGACCTGAGCGCTTTAGTGGGATTGAAGTTGTAGGTTTTGAGTTGGATCGAGAAGCGATCGCGCAAACTCTAAAAGATTGTTGTTTATCTGATGCTACAATTCATTACTACCAACAACAAATCAAAGAATCAATAGCCATTTCAGATGAAGACCTAGAGGAAGCATGAAACTCGCTGTTATCTCCTGCATTCACGGTAATTACGAAGCCTTAGATGCTGTTTTATTGGATATTGATCGCCAAAAAGCTGACAAAATTTTTTGTGTGGGGGACTTAGTCGGTTATGGACCTTATCCCAATGCCGTGGTCGAACAAATTCGCTCGTTGGATATTCCCACTTGCCAGGGATGTTGGGATGAGGATGTCGTAGAAGGACTAAACGCTTGCGAATGTTCCTATCCTTCACTATTAGCAGAAAAACGTGGACGCCTTGCCCATGAATGGACTAACGAGCAAATTTACCCCGAAACCCGAGAATTTTTGTCTCAACTGCCTCATAGCTTCAAAGAAGGAAACCTTTGTTTTGTTCATGGTAGCCCTCACAGCAACCACGAGTATTTGTTACCGGAATTAGATGCTTTCTTAGCCGCTGAACGAGTCATTGCAACAGGTGCGGACGTACTTTTCTGTGGTCATACCCATGTTCCTTATGTCCGCAACTTAGATGCTAGTCAACTGCAAGTTAAAGTGAATGCAGCAGGCAAGCAGCAGGAACAAACCTTTAGTACCCCTCTCAAGCGCATTGTCAACGTGGGTTCAGTCGGGGAGCCACGTCATGGGCGTCCGAATGCCACCTATGTGATCTACGACACCGATACCGAACAGGTAACTCTGCGAGAAGTCGAGTACGATTACCAAAAAACCTGTACCGCGATCATTAATAAAGGCTTACCTGCGATTTTTGCTTGGCGTCTAGCACGAGGACTAGAGTTTGCCGAAAAAGCAGATGATCCAACTCATGTGTGTGCACGGTAAATTTATTAATGGATAATGGATAATTGATAATGGATAATTGATAATTGGTAATGGATAATGGCTAATGGCTAATTGGTAATGGATAATGGATAATGGCTAATTGCTAATTGCTAATTGATGAATCTTGGCTCCTTTTGCATTAGAAAATTTGTTGTGTAATAATGATTGACAACTGGGCAATTTTAAGTGGTATTGAAGGTAATTTGGCTGCCTATGAAGCTGTTCAAAAGGATATCAAACATCGGCAAAAATGGGTAGAAAATATCTATATTTTAGGAGATTTCATTGGACTCAAACCTGAAAGTGAATCGGTGGTGCAGCGGATTCGGAACCCAAAGTCCGGTGAACTGGCTCCCCAAGTTTGTATGGGTTGGTGGGAAGAGCAATGCCTGATTCTTTATGGGTTGGGTACTACCGGCGAACCGACTCAACTGATCAAACAATATGGTGCTGATGCTGTCCAATCCCTTTGGAATAGTGTTTCTCGCAAAAGCATTGAATGGATTCGTACTCTAGATTTTGGCTTTTTTGAACTCGATTGCTTGCTGATTCATGGCAGTAGCGTGAGTGTGGATGATAAGCTGACTCCTCAAACCCCTCCTTGGCAGATGTGCGATCGCTTGATGCGTATGGGGGCGAATAACTTGTTTTGTGGGCGATCGGGTTTAGCATTTGAGTACGAACTGCAGGGGGGTTCCGTATCCTCGACGGTAACAACTCTTGAGGGTGAACAGCAGGTTCAGACAGCGACAGCATCTCCCCGTCGAGTCATTGGTGTGGGTAATGTGGGAAGAGAACCCGGTAAAGCTACTTATACTCTTTATTCCCCAGATACAAACCACGTAGAATTTCGGACGGTACGTTATGGGGTTGGTAAGGGATTTCAAGCCCATTAATCTGCACCAAAACTGTATCGTAAAGTATATTGACTAGATCAATTTATATACGTGAGGAGATTACTTCCGAGTCATTGCCAGTTGTTACTATTGGAAATGCTGACCGTCTGCTGAATGATTCCGAGTATCGAGAGCGTACTGCTATTCTGGAAAATAGGAGAAATTGCGCTCGGCATGACTGAACAAGACCAAAAACAACTCAGCAGTATTCTGTGGGCGATCGCCGATCCAGCTACCAGTAGCATAAAGTCAATCCCTATTGAGCAATAACCATGTCTACATCAATTGCTGAATTGTTACCCTTCATTACCGCCCTATCCCCTGCGGATAAACTCAGA
>JAAHHL010000702.1 GCA_010672185.1 Caldora sp. SIO3E6
GGTATTTTCCAAGTGAGCCTAGCGGTAGGTTTTTCCAGAGTACCTTGGAGTTTACCTTGGGAAGTGAGAGTACCAACGGTAATTCCTGATGGTAAGCCATAGGATTTGGCTAGCAGTGGATCTACTGGCAAGGAAGTCGCAAAATCTAACCCTAGCTTTAGCTGTTGCTCTTTGGGTAAAGGTTTTTCCTGTTGTGCTGCTGTAGTTTTGGCTTGGAAATACTCAATAAATCCCTGCTTAGTCTTTACCTTACCACGAGCCTTAAATTCACCCCCTGTTGCGGGCTTCACTAATAAGCTTTTCAGCTGAAACTCCCTCAAGTTAGCGGCAAAGTCAGCCTTAATTTGGGAAAACTCTACTTGATCAATACGGGTATTTTTCTTGTTACTAACTGTACCTATAACTTCTGGCTTATCAAAGGAACCTTTGAGAGCCAATTTAGCTTGTATTTCTCCTGCCATATCTACCGGCGATTGTACAGATATAGCCTTCAAAAGATTAGGTAAACCCACAGGTTGAAGCTCTACCCCTAAATCCAACCCTTTGTTCCCATCAACTATACCGGAGACAAGAGCCTTAATATCTCCATAACTACCTTGAGTATCCTCAATACGCACCTTCTCTCCTTGGAAGCGCAGCAGTGCCTGAGCCTGCACTACTTCATCCAACTCCTCAGCTTCCACTTCAAGTCCCTGTAAACCAACCACTCCCCACGCCTTAGGCAGCTCTTTCTTAGATATCTCTTGTAAATTGGTAGGCAGCTGCTTGAGTTCCGGGAGTTGGATATTCAGATTGGTATTCAGTTGACCTTGCTTAACTTTAATCGAGGAATCGGGTAGGAGGGATGCTATAATAGGTAAAGGTAATTCTTGTATTCTGGCAAGAGCCTTAGTTTTGCCTGTTTCCAACATCGTCTCACCATTGAGGCGCACCTTACCTCCCTCGATATCAGCGGCAAGGTCATATTTCAGTTGTTGAGGACGGCTTTGCTTAGTAAGAAGGTTGACCTTACCACCACCTTGCACCATCAGGGGAGTAGTCTCTCCATAAGGTAAAATCGCAATTTGGCCATCACGAAGGTGAATATCAATATCTAGAGAAACTGGTAACTCAGATTCCTCTTCCGGCGGCTTAAAATTAACCCACTTACCCTGCTCAGCCTCATCCACCGAGGCATCTACTCCAACTAGAGTAACTTTGATTGGTAGAGGTTGTCCGGTGATTAATGGTAAAGTATCCCAGTTAACTTTGATTGACTCTAGGGAAACAGTATCAGAATCAGTAGAAGTTGGGGGAATGGAAGTAGGGCCGATGTGAATAGCAGAGAGGGATAGGCTCTCAACTTCTCCTACCCTCACTTCTCGTTGCAGGAGCTTACCCAACTCAGTTTCAATCAGGGAGGGTAAATTTTGGTAGAGCCATAGCTGTGCCCCAATATATCCTACTCCACCAATCGTCAGGCTGGTAGCGCCAAAGACAATAGTAGAAGGGCGTCTCATCCATCTTATCAGACGAGTGAGAGGATTGATATTTGGTTCAGGTGGAGTGTTTGACGAAGGATTAGTCATCTTGGCACCACTACAACAAGCTGATGAGAGAGATTATGTCAGAGTGTTTCGGTGTATCAAACTATGTTGGTAGAAAATTTGGGAATTAAGAATACAGTTAGAAGGTATCATGCTCCGGCGAGTTCGACCACCTTATATCAATTTCGGTGGAATACTTACACTTGGGTTGCAACAAGGCACCAACCCACCCCTAACCCCTCCAAGGATGGGAACCGGAGGCAGATGGCAATTTTCGGCAAAGCCGTTGCCGCAGGCTAGGGAAGTTGCAAGGGACAAGGGAATTATAAGTGATTATCCAAACTTGATATTATCCCCTTTTTTCCCTCACCCCAAGAGGTCTATTAATCAAGCCGATTCCTGTACCATTTCCATTAGTAGTGTCTGGGCACATTGTTCTTGAATATCTTCCGTTGGCTGGCGTTGAATATATTGACCATTCGACTGTAAATCCCAGGCTTGCCGATTATCTGATAGCATCACTCCCAAAATTTCTTGCAAGTCTTTGATCATTCCTGGATCTTCCAGTGGTATCATCGCTTCTACTCGCCGGTCTAGATTACGAGGCATCCAATCTGCACTACCAAAATAGACCTCCTCTTCCCCTTTATTATGGAAGTAAAAAATCCGGGAATGTTCTAAAAAGCGACCGACAATACTGATAACACGAATATTTTCACTCAGACCAGTGATACCAGGACGCAGACAGCAAATGCCCCGAACAATCAAGTCAATCTGTACTCCTACTTGGGAAGCTTTGTAGAGGGTAGCAATAATTTTCTGGTCTACTAGGGCATTCATTTTAGCAACGATACGACCAGTTCCACCTTGGCGGCAATGTTCAATCTCTCGTCGAATCATCTCTGTCATGCGATCGCGCAAATTTACTGGTGCTACCAATAATTTACGATAAGACCGTTGCCGTGAGTAACCGGTCAAGAAATTAAATAAGTCTGTCAAATCTGCTCCCAAATCTTGACGGCAGCTCAAAACCCCCAAATCAGTGTAAATCCTAGCGGTTTTGGGGTTATAGTTACCAGTGCCGATGTGGAAGTACCGACGAATATGGTTTTCCTCTCTACGCACCACAAGTAAGGTTTTGGTGTGAGTTTTTAAGCCCACCAAACCGTAAACTACATGCACTCCAGAACTTTCTAGCTTTCGTGCCCAAATAATATTGTTTTTTTCATCAAAACGGGCTTTGAGTTCTACCAATACTGACACCTGCTTACCATTTTCTGCTGCCGAGATCAAAGCCTTAATAATTGGTGAGTCACCAGAGGTTCGGTAGAGGGTCATTTTGATCGCCAGAACATCAGGATCTCTGGCTGCTTGGGTCACAAAGCGCTGTACTGTTGCTCCAAAAGACTGATAGGGATGATGAAGCAGCAAATCATTATTGCGAATCACACTAAAAATATCTTCTACTTCCTCTGAACCTGAAGATAACAAGAGGCGGGAAGGCACTATGGGGGTCCATACTGGATCTTTGAGTTTTGGTAGATTTAATCTGATAAATGACATTAAATCTACCAGGGAGAGCAAACCATCTATCTCATAGACATCACTTTCTTGCAGCTTCAGTTGCCGCATCAAGATCTCTCGCACTGAATTCGGTGTTGAGGAATGAATTTCCAGGCGCACTACCGAACCACCAAGCCTACGTTTACGCAATTCCTGCTCAATTGCCAGCAGTAAGTCATCAGCTTCATCCTCCTCTACTGCCAAATCAGCATTCCTGGTAATCCGAAATAGATGATACTCTTGAATATTCATCCCTGGAAACAGAGATTCCAAGTTATGGGCAATTACCTGCTCCAGAGGAACTCCTGTCCACACCGCTGGTTGTCCTTTGTGTTGCTGCCTCAAATCTTTAGGTAAAATGGCAAACCTGGGCAAGACTTTGGGGACTTTCAACCGTGCAAATAACTCTTCCCCATTGTCTGGATCTTTGAGTACCACCGCCAAGTTGAGGCTAAGGTTGGAAATAAAGGGAAAAGGATGGCTAGGGTCGATTGCCAGAGGGGTTAGCACCGGAAAAATTTGCTCTTCAAAGTAGTTCCGCAGGTAAGTCCGCTGTTCCTGGTTCAAGTCCACATAGTCTAAAATATGGATGCTATTTGCTGACAATTGAGGTCGCAACATCTGTTCAAAATGCTGATGCTGTTCCTTTACCATTGGCAGCAGCCGCTGGTTAATGTCATTTAGTTGCTGACTGGGGGTTCGCCCATCTGGTGTTAGCTTATTTACCTGAGCCTCCACCTGTTGTTTCAAACCAGCAACACGAACCATAAAAAATTCATCAAGATTGGAGCTAAAAATAGCTAAGAACTTCAGACGTTCCAACAGAGGTGTTCGAGGATCAGTCGCTTCACGCAATACCCGGTAGTTAAACTCCAACCAACTCAGTTCCCGATTGAAGTAATACTGCGGGTCACCCAGATTAATATCGTTGGCGTTGCTTTCTGTGACAGTTTTTTTCGATTTGGACATGATGATTCAAAGGAACCGCACTCTCTGTGTTCTCCCTGATGAAGAGGAGTTACCTCAAATCCTATCTTTAAAGTGGTCTTGGGTTCCAAAAACCTCTGCTTCTCTACCTACCCACCATTGACCCAAATTCATCAAATCTTCATGAAGCTCTCCTCTGGCAGTAGTGTATGCTTCTGGTGACATGGTTGCTTTTCGCTCTTTGAGCTTCTGTAAGCGCAGTTGTAATAACAGCCAAGGCTGGGAAATGCGATCTGTAGCTTCGATGTATCGTAAAGTTTCACTAAAAATATAGTCAAACTTAGTCATCTATGCTATCATGTAGACATGAAGCTTTCACAATATGCAACCAGCGTGAGGCTCGCCAGACAGTAATGTTACTAGCAGAAAGACACATTATTAA
>JAAHHL010000703.1 GCA_010672185.1 Caldora sp. SIO3E6
TGAGCGATCGCATACAATTGCAATTACACATTTATGACTATTTGTCAAGCAACTTGACTGTAGCCTGGAATCCCCATTCCCTCGTGACAATTTCTCTAACTCGTTTTCAAATGGGCGAACGGTGAGTTATTACTTATTACTTCAAAACCTGCGTCAATCGACTTGATGAGGCAAGCCCTAAATAGGTGGTAGGTGTTAGAGAATATTCTTCCTTTGCAAAGCATGGTGAGTTTCTACTTAATTGGTGCTTCAGGTAAAGAAGTGTTACGGTGAGCTAGCTTGATCACTACTCCTGAAGTGTCTGTACGGTAAGTCCACTGGTTTTGAGCATTAGCAACAGTGACTTGCCAACCGGAGACTTGCATCCTAGTACACACTACTCCAGAATCACTAAGCTCTAAGCAATTATCTGACCAAGTTTGCTTTTGGACATTAATAATACGCAGGCTAGAGGCAGGCAACTTCAACTCCTGCGAAGCCTGTTGCAAGATAGAATTAACTATAGGTACGGATAAGGTACTGTGAGTTTGAGAAGATTGGTAAGTTTCTGGTGGTCGGTTGGATGGTGCTTGAACAACATTGAAGTACAAAATAGCTGTAAACGCTAGTGCCTGAATCATCAGAGGCAACTTGATTGCTTGTTTCTCATTCGTCCCGTTAGCAGGACTCGTATTATTGATGTCTTCCATTACAAATGGATGCTTAATTCTGAGGGCATACTAATTGAGCAATACAACACCCTAATATTTCCATAGCTCGGAAACGCCTATTTAGCAGATTCTAATTATAAGGGACTTCCAGGAAATAAAACATACCCTAGAAGAGAATGATAATCATTATTGCAGAGAAAGAGGGACAGCTGATAGCTGCCCCTTCTTTCCTTCTTTTATAGTTAATACTAGAGCAAGGATTCTAGATTTGCCCTTGGTCGTTATTGCGACACAGGCTTAGAATACGGTGATCATTATCGCTAACTTCACTAATCTGTTGATATCCTTCAAGTCCGACTGCGTGAGGATAAGTCAGGGAATCGTAGCTACTCTCCAAGTTGAGCTGACCACCAGCGGCAGCAATGGGAGAAGGCTTGGCACGAGCAATTATGTGAGAAATAGCTGTTTGATCATAAGGATTAACAACTTTCAAATTTAGGTGATTTGAGTCCAATGTGCCTTGAAAGCAGCTGAACTCAGAGCTTGGCATATATAAAGCACCAACGACTTCGCCTTGATTGGCTTCAAAAACTAGATACTCCCGACCGATCTTCTCTGGTTGTGAAGACTGACCATAGAGATAAGTACCATTAGGAAGTGAGGTTTTCCGAAGTGAAGGTTTATGAGGTGCAGGTCCCTGAAGTGAGGGCTCCTGAATTGCTGCTTGCTCAATCTCAGTATCCAGTAGCTCCTGTATTTGGGAGTTGGGCTTTGCTTCTAACTCCTCTGTCGCAATCTCTGGCGCTGGCTCCTGGTTAACAACTGCTTCTTTCTGAACCGGAACAACTGCTTCTTCCTGAGCCGGAACAACTGCTTCTTCCTGAGCCGGAACAACTGCTTCTTCCTGAGCCGGAACATCTATGACTTCATTTAATTTGGTAGTGATAGCTTCGATTTCTTCCTGAGGAATCTGCTCTTCTGGATATTCCTCCATCTTAGCTAGCTCTGGGAAACTAGCTACCTCCTCAGGGTGAACAAAATTTTGTGTGGGATTTCCATTCTCTGTGTCTTCGAGTCTGGTGTGTCTCGCCTCTGCTGACTCGTTGACCAACTCCTGTTTGTCCTCACCTACCCCCTCGCCCAAATTATCAGACCATGAGGGTGCAAATCCAAATGGCATCACTACTGCCTGGGAATCACCCTTGGTTTCTCTTTGCTCAGAATCCGTCTTTTCTGAGGTTGATGCATTCGTGGCCAATCCTACTGTGAGGAGTAACCCCATCAAACCAATTAATCCTTTCGTCACAATGATTACCCCCTTTTTTTACCTTCTTACTAAACAGATGTAATATCAAAAGGTACTTTTATTTGACCTCCCAAGACCGGTTAGTTAATCGTCACACTTAGTACTCCGACTATTGCAGTAGCCAAACATGCATGTATTGAGCGCCCCTGTCAACCAAGTTAACAAGGAGGCTCTAGCGTGGTAATTCCCCTGATGGGCTGAGTGCTGGCTCGCCCCAATGGTTAATGTGTCAGTAAGAGCTTCAACTTTTTATCCAATGGATCGCTTCAATAGCAAAAGTTGAGATTTAGCAAAACCTTTACAAATCTTAAAAGAAGCCCTCAAAATCGGAGTATTTTATAAAAAAACGATAAACCTTTACTAAAATAGGAGTAATAGCAGTTAAATGCTACTACTCCTATTTTAAAGGTAATTGGTACTTAATTAACCTAGTACAGCAAGATTAAAAAATGTAAAGAACCTGACATAAGTGGCGGGAGTCCCGTTCCTTCTATGGATGGGGGGGGATAGCCCCCTGCTGCGAAAAAGTTATAGCAACCGCAAAGGGGATTAGGACAAGGGGCTTAATAGGACAAGGGGCTTAAGCCCCTTGTTACCTTACCTGAGAATGTCTTAACCGCCCTGGCGACTGCTATATCTGTTATTTGTATTTGTTTACAAACAACTCACAACCAACAACCAATAGTGCTAACTAGCAATATATTCCCTGACATTCAGATGGCGACGCCTTAACTGAGCCAAGGCTTGGTGTTCTAGCTGGCGTACCCGCTCACGACTGAGATTCAGCCGCTGTCCTACTTTTGCCAGAGACAGTTCATTGCCATCTTCTAACCCAAAACGCAGTGCGAGGACTTCTCTTTGCTGGGGGGTTAATTCTGCAAGGAGGTTATGCAAGTCTTGCCGCAGAGACTCCTGGGTAGTATAATTTATCGGAGTTATGCCACTATCCTCTAGTAAATCAGAGAGCTCAGTATCTTGATTTTCTCCAACCCGAACATCAAGAGAAATCGGCTGACGAGCCATGCTCAAAAATTCCCGCACTTGAGTGGCATCTAGATCCAATTCCTTCCCAATCTCTGCGGGTTTGGGGTTGCGACCTAATTTTTGAGATAGTTCTCGTTGGGTTTTCTTGATTTTGTTGAGCTTTTCAGTGATATGGATTGGTAGCCGAATGGTACGCGCTTGCTGAGCGATCGCGCGGGTGATTGCCTGACGAATCCACCAGTAGGCATAGGTTGAAAACTTATAACCTTTTGTCGGATCAAACTTCTCAACCCCTCGCTCTAAGCCCAAAGTACCTTCCTGGATTAAATCCAGAAACTCCATGTTGCGCTTCTGGTATTTTTTAGCGATCGCAACTACAAGGCGTAGATTGGCTTCGATCATCTTACGCTTTGACCTTTCACCATCCTTTAAGATTTTGTTCAGGCTAGCTTCGGTTAGATTCTGATGGGAAGCCCACTCTTTGGTTGTTGGCTCCCGTTCTAGTTTTTCCCCCAAAGTGGCTTTGGCTTCCAAAAGCTCCATCATTTGCTGTACTTGCTTACCATAGACAATCTCTTGTTCATGGCTGAGCAAGGGTACACGCCCGATTTCGTGCAGATAAGTGCGAACCATATCTGCTGATAAAGTGGGATTTAGCTTCTTCTGTGTGGTTTTAGTGGTGGGCATCAGTGAGTAGTGACTCCATAAACAAGTAGTAAATCTGCCGAGAAGTTTGACCTCAAAGGTTATGAGCTAATTTCAGTAAGAGTTCAAACTTTTTCCTTGATTGAAGAACTGTCTGCCATCTATACTGAGGGCAGTAGCTCTAATAAGCGGATATGAGTTGAAGCTAGATACTGACGAAAATCTCTCTTCTTGGATTGGGCAGCGCTCCCCAGCATGTCGCTGCTTGTGAGGAGGGAAAAAACAAAAACTCGAAATCAGTATGAGTTTGCCTTACTCCTATCGTATTACTAATTTAGACGTCCGTAAAGGGGAAAAGGTTCAACCTAATTTTGGTATATCCACATGTTTTTAGTCTGGCTTTGGTGTCCCATATCTATTCCCCTCCTGACAAAGACGACAAGAATGACTGGTATCTGCTCTTAATACCATGGTCACTCAATACGCCGGGAGTGGAGAGGTATTATATAGTGAGATAACCGAACTGAATTGAGTTGTAATCTCTCTAAAATTGTATTGTGACACTTCAGGGTGCGGAATGTGGGTAATGACTTCCTGAAGCAAACCCTAAATAGGGCTTGCTGAATTAGTGCGCAAGCTATACCAGACAATGGTTTCCAGCATTTTAAAAGCCAACTACTCCAAGGAAATTACATTGATGGGCTCAAAAAACTGGCATCGACCTGGGAAATCCCTGGGTAACCTTGAGGGATGCAAGTGCTCAAAACTCGGATAAATCCCTCATTCTTTCTTACTTATTACTTATTACTTATTACTTATTACTTATTCAGCAAACCCTAAATAAACTAGCTGTGCCTCTGGTTGCTCCCTAGG
>JAAHHL010000704.1 GCA_010672185.1 Caldora sp. SIO3E6
TTTATTGTTACTACCACCTGCCACCTACCACCTTATTCAAAGCTCCCGGTCATAACCGTATTTTTCCCGAATATGGGAGTTAAAGTATTGACCAACAGAGGGCGCATTCTTAAAAGCTTGATATACACTATCGGGTACATCTCGGTATTTATAGACACTGCCACTGTTGAATTCTACTCGCAGGGTTTGAGTTGCTGCATCATAGTCAAAGGATTGAAGAACCACACTCGAACTCTTGAGCAAAGGAAAAGCGATCGCATCCCGAATACTGGCACAATCGGTTAGTAACATCACTAAGCGATCGATGCCAATCCCTAAGCCACCGGTGGGAGGCATACCATATTCGAGAGCCGTGAGAAAGTCTTCATCCACCCCTTGCGCTTCTAAATCCCCAGCAGCTTTCTTCGCCGCTTGAGCTTCCAGGCGAGTTCTTTGATCGATCGGATCGGTTAACTCAGAAAAGCTATTTGCCGTTTCCCGTCCGGTGATAAAGAGCTCAAAACGCTCTACTAAACCAGGCTCAGAACGATGAGGCTTGGCAAGGGGAGAAATTTCTACCGGGTAATCGAGGACAAAGGTAGGCTGAATCAAGGTTTCCTCTACCTTCTGCTCAAAGGCTTCGTTGAGCAGTTTACCCAGAGATTGACATTCATCCAAGCCTTCAATTCCGGCTTTACGAGCCTCCGCTTTAGCTGCTTCGAGGGACTTAAACTGTTGGAAATCTAAACCAGTTTGTTCTTTTACCAACTGATGCATTGTCACCTTGCGCCAAGGGGGAGTTAAATTAATTGCCTGACCCTGATAGGTAATTTCCAGTGTTCCTAAAACGGTTTGAGCTGCATGACTAATCAGATTTTCTGTTAGTCGCATCATATCATGGTAGTCAGTATAGGCTTGGTAGATTTCAATTGTGGTGAATTCAGGATTATGGCGAGTGGAAACCCCCTCATTACGAAAAATCCTGCCCAACTCAAAAACCTTTTCAAATCCACCGACAATTAACCGCTTGAGGTGCAATTCTGTAGCAATCCGCAGGTACAACTCCATTTCTAAGGTGTTGTGGTAAGTAATGAAGGGACGAGCTTCGGCTCCCCCTGCTTCATTATGGAAAACTGGTGTCTCGATTTCAATAAAACCTTGCTCTTCTAAATAGCGGCGAATGGCTGCGGTAATTTGAGCACGACGGCGAAAAGTTTCCCGTACAGTCGGATTAACAATCAAATCAACATAGCGCTGACGGTAGCGCTTTTCTGTATCCGTAAGACCATGCCACTTATCTGGTAAGGGTAACAAGGATTTCGTCAGCATCGTATACTCACTGACGTATACTGATAATTCCCCTTTTTCCGTGCGCTTAATGGTTCCCTTAACTCCCAAAATATCCCCAATATCTGTCAGCTGTTTGAGGTGCTTAAAAGCATTGGGTACATCTGCCATTTTGGTACTAATGCGCTTCTTATCCAAATACAGCTGAATTGTGCCAGTTTCGTCCTGGAGGTTGAAGAAAGCTAGTTTACCGAAAACACGCCGTGCTAAGATGCGACCTGCGATCGCCACTTCCAAATCTACTTCTTCACCATCAGGTAACTCAGCAAATTTTTCCTGGAGTTCTGCGGCATGGTGGGTAGACTCCCACCGATAAGCATAGGGAATCAGACCCAATTCCTTGAGTTGCTCAACTTTCTCTAGCCGCGCGGCGCGGATTTCTGCCAAAGTTGAAGTGCTTTGCTCTGCTGGTCTAGATTGCTCGGACATAGTGGTGAATAACTACAGATTGGATCGGTATTTACTGTGCCATTAGCTGATAAGTAGTTAGGCACAATTACTTGTAAAACCTCTCCCCCAACCCCTCTCCTACCAGGAGAGGGGAGCCTTCCCCCTTCCCTTGCAGGGAAGGGGGTTAGGGGGTTAGGTCTCTTTTTATAGTTAATTTTGTCCACCTACTTAGCTATTAGCTGCTATATAATCAATTGATTTGTGCTGAACTGTAACTAGTTTAATTATAGCATAATTGACCTTATATAATCTATTTATTAACCACTATAATTAATGGTAACAAAATGATGAA
Organism: Caldora sp. SIO3E6; assembly: GCA_010672185.1. Lineage (GTDB taxonomy): Bacteria > Cyanobacteriota > Cyanobacteriia > Cyanobacteriales > Coleofasciculaceae > Caldora. The sequence goes on from JAAHHL010000704.1 coordinate 2,069, forward strand.
AGCACTTCGCCAAATTGCCGGTATCTTGATGATAATTTCCAGTGTCACCCATGTTGTACAACTTCAGGTATATCCCAGAGAACATCACGTTATAGGGGCAGCAGGGTTCGGCATTATTTACTTAATTATTGGTCTTTTTCTATTGCGCAGTAATCGTCTAGCACTATGGTTCGGTGCTATTTTGCCCAGCATTGGAGGTATCTTAGGAATCTACCGTTTCTTCTTCCTTCACCCTAACCCTTTTAGTATTTTTCATGTAGGGATTGACTTGGTGGTAGTGCCTATCTGTATCTATAGTTTACTCAGGAAGTTATGATGAGATCATGATGCTAAATTTTAGCATCTCCTATTCTCCATTCTCCATTCCCAGGAATAAAGAACTCTGTACCTCATTTAGATAGGAAAGGCTATATAGTAATTATGACTCAAGACTCCGTGAAAGTTACCTATTCCCTGGAAGAGGTTTTAGGGCAAATCAATCAGAAGCTCGATCGCATGGATGAGAAGTTTGAAAGCTTCCGCAAAGATGTCGATGATAAATTTGACGACCTCCAAAAAGATGTCGATAAGAAGTTTGACAACCTCCAAAAAGAGGTGGTCGAGATTAAAATTGGACAAGTCCGACTTGAAGGAGAGATCAAAAACTTGGAAGTTGAGGTCAAAGGTATTGGCAAGCGCTTGGATACCCAAGAGTTTATCAATCGCTCTGTGGTGGTAGGATTTGTCCTAGCTATTGCTGCTGGAGCAGTTAAGTTATTTTTTCCTAACTTTCCCAATTGAGCTCAGGGGCTTTTGAGCAATTAAGCGATCGCTCTCCCGATTAAAGCTAAAGTGTAAGTGTGGAATTATAGCAGTTCTCGCATCCGTGAGACACATCTCCTATTCCCATTCCCAGAAACCAAGAACTCTGTACCTCATCTAAATAAGAAAGGCTATATAGTAATTATGACCCAAGACTCCGTGAAAGTTACCTATTCCCTGGAAGAGGTTTTAGGACAAATCAATCAGAAGCTCGATCGCATGGATGAGAAGTTTGAAAGCTTCCGCAAAGATGTCGATGATAAATTTGACGACCTCCAAAAAGATGTCGATGAGAAGTTTGACAACCTCCAAAGAGATGTCGATGATAAATTTGACAACCTCCAAAAAGAGGTGGTCGAGGTGAAAATTGGACAAGTCCGCCTCGAAGGAGAGATCAAAAACTTGGAAGTTGAGGTCAAAGGTATTGGCAAGCGCTTGGATACTCAAGAGTTTATCAATCGCTCTGTGGTGGTAGGATTTGTCTTAGCTATTGCTGCTGGAGCAGTTAAGTTATTTTTTCCTAACTTTCCCAATTGAGCTCAGGGGCTTTTGAAAGAACCACAAAGACACAAAGGTCACAAAGGGAAGTTGAGAGTCCATCTAAAGTATCAAGTATAATCAGTAAGTATTTGGATAATTGTCAACTACTCCAAGGATTAACCCATGCCTCGTGCGGTAATACTTACTGCCCTGCCTGTTGAATATCTAGCTGTCCGCAAGCATTTGAAAGAGTTAGAGGAAAAAATGCATCCCCAGGGAACTATTTACGAGCAGGGGAAATATGTTGCGAAGGGACAGGAATGGGAAGTGCGAATTGCTGAGGTAGGTGCAGGTAATACAGTTGCAGCGGTGGAAACAGTACGAGCGATCGCTGATTTTCAACCTGATATCCTCTTATTTGTAGGTATTGCCGGAGGAATCAAAGATGTTGCCATTGGCGATGTGGTAATAGCGACAGAGGTTTACGGCTATGAGTCAGGAAAAGTAGAAGAGCAGTTTTTCCCTCGCCCTAAAGCAGGAAAGTCTGCTTATGCACTGGTGCAGAGAGCTAAATTTGAGGCAAGAAAAGGGGAGTGGTTACAACGCCTAGACAACACTCCTGTGCAACAACCTAGGGTGTTTGTGGCTCCCATTGTTGCTGGGGAAAAGGTGGTTGCTTCTAGACAATCAAATATTTTCCAATTACTGAGGGAAAGTTATAACGATGCGATCGCTCTGGAGATGGAAGGGTTCGGTTTCTTGAGTGCAGCTTTTGCTTATCGTAATATGCAAGCGGTTGTGATTCGAGGTATTTCTGATTTAATTGAGGGGAAAAATGATGATTCAGTAGAACCTGAAGACATCCGACAGTTAAAAGCATCTCAACATGCTAGTGCTTTTGCTTTCGAGATGCTAGCACAACTACAGATCACCTCTTCACTACAATCTATTGTTCCTAGGGTTACTCAGTCGGTAGGTTGGCTAACCACTGTGGCTAGCTGTGCCATTACTGCTATCGGAGGCTTCAAATTAATCAGGGGAGAACTCGAACAGCTAACGGTGATTCTGTTAGGAGTTGGTTTTGTCAGTTTATTCTCCATCTGCCT
>JAAHHL010000705.1 GCA_010672185.1 Caldora sp. SIO3E6
TTCACTGTTAAACCAGTACTACCAATAAATACATCTTCTACACCAAGATTAAACCCTGCTGACTGACCGGTAGAAGGAAATTGGGAGTAACCCAGTCGCAACCTAGTGCGAAAACTAGGATCATTGCGAATTTCTTCTAAAACATTGGGTACTTCCTCCAACCATTCTTGTAAAACCGGACTATTTTCGATAATTTCCGGACTGATATCCAACTCCTGAGCTTCAGTCGTTTCTTGAGATCTAGCAGGAGTTGCTAAAGTTAAAATCAGGCTGGTGATGAGTATTCCTAGTTGTAAGTAAGGCTTGCGGAATAAGTATTGAAGTAGGGAGTAGAATGAAAATATTTCTGTCTCCGCGTCTCCGCGTCCCCGCGTCCCTGCGTCTATTTTCAGATTAGGATTCAGGAGCCAGGAGCCAGGAGAAGAGGAGGTGGGAATAGTCTTATCGCTGTTCATCAAGGGTTTAACGGGGATTATGGGTTAACGGTGTTATACCAAATCCAGTTATTATAAGGTACTTACCAGCTTATTCTTTCTTTGATAACCTATATATAGCAGTCGCCAGGGCGGTTAAGACATTCTCAGGTAAGGCAAGTTAACAAGGGGCTTAAGCCCCTTGTCCTAATAGCCTTGACGGTTGCTATATCTGATACCTAGTGCAGCGGGCCTGGAAATAACCCAAAGCGTGAAAAAAGTTTAAAACGCTTATCGTACAAACTTTCTTCCCTTGGAGCCTTATGCCTTGAAAGAGACGCGGAGACGCGGGGACGCGGGGACGGGTCAAGAGGGATTTTCATGCATGATGGTGAAACTTTTTTCATCAAGACTGCCTCCTGCCTTCTGACTTGAAAGAGACGCGGGGACGTGGGGACGGGTCGAGAGGGACTTTCATGCATGGTGGTGAAAAAATTTTTTCATAGGGACTGCCTCCTGCCTCCTGCCTCTTGCCTCCTGCCTCCTGCCTCCTGCCTCCTGCCTCCTGCCTCCTGCCTCCTGCCTTCTTCCTTCTTCCTTCTTCCTTCTTCTGTAACTTATGGAATTGTTCACTATCCTCTTCTCCGGTCTGATCAGCTTTATCTCCCCACTTAATTCTGTTGGTGATATTGTTATTGAGAATGCTCTCCGCTCTCGGTTAGAAAAAGTGGAACAGCTGGATGTTCGTATTGATAATGCCCCTAATCACCAGATTGCTAAAGGAAAGCTACAACGGTTAAGGATTGCTAGTCGAGGGCTACAGCTAACCTCCGATTTAAGGATTAGTACCCTAGAACTAGATATCGACCAAATTGATGTCGATTTACCAGCTTTACGAAAAAGAGAAGGGTTTACAGAGTTGTTCCGGAAACCCCTACAGGCAGGAGTGCGCTTAGTCTTGACAGAAGATGATATCAACCAAGCACTCCAGTCACCCAGAGTAACTGCTCGACTATCACAATCCCTGGAGAGAGTTACCCAGAACATTCCAGGCGCTGGGGAGCAGGATTATGAATTACTTAGCACTCAGGTAGAATTCCTAGAAGAAAATCGCTTAGCTATCCAATTGCAATTTCAAGGTACTGAGACAGAAGCAGAAGAGCTCAAAATCAGGTTGGAGACAGGACTAGAAGTAGAAAATTACAAAAGTATCCAGTTGATTGAACCATTGGTAGCAATTAATGATATTCCCATTCCCCCTCTCGTCGTCGCCGGTTTGACAGCAATGGTGAAGAACTTTGCCAATTTAGATAATTTAGATGATGCAGGTATCTTTGTCAGAATTTTAAAATTAGAAATCAATAGCAATGAGCTGGAGTTGGCTAATTTTGTTCGAGTAGATGAGTCAACAGCGTCTGCTTTAGTGAATGGTGAGTTTAATTTTTAATCTTGTTACTCTCGAGAAACAGGAGGCAGGAGGCAGGAGGCAGAAGGCAGGAGGCGAGGAAGGAGGAAGGAGGAAGGAGGAAGAAGGAGGGTAGGAAATAGTGTTTCTTTCCTTCTTTTTTGGAAATTAGTAATTATTCGATCGCACTCCCCAACCCCTCCCGATCCACTGATCCCCAAATACAGGTTCTTAGAACACCGATTCAGTAATAAAAGTTGGCGAATTGAAAAACGACAAATCAATACTTTCAGCTGTTCCTATCTCCCCACACCTTTTGAAAGCTCACCCCATGATTACTGAATCACTGCTCTAGAACAACGATTCAGTAATAAAATTTGACAAAATATCTCATATAGGCATTGACGAAAAATCAATGGATTTCCCTCTCCGCGTCCAATGGTGACAAGTTAAAGGGTGGTGCATTTTGTCAACTCCCATATATGGTGTTTGAGGGCTAAAAAAGACCCTATATATGGAAATACCCAAGGGTTAAGGAAAATTGTATTCTTCTTCCTCCGCTCCTCCGCTCCTCCGCTCCTCCGCTCCTCCGCTCCTCCGCTCCCTTGACAAAAACATCTTTACCTTAACTTGTCACCAATGCTCCGCGTCTGGTGCGTCTGGTGCGTCTGGTGCGTCGTCACTTCACCTAAATTTCGATTACTGAATCGCTGCTCTGGATCACCTTGCCTGCAAAATCTGTGCAGCAGTCAGCTCCAGTTGAGGGAAAATCCAAGAGACAATCCGCTGGCTACCGGTGAATTCAGTTGCCTGATACCTACCATTGACCAACAACAGTACAATCACAACCTGTGCTTGTGGGTCAACAATCCAGTATTCAGGAATACCCCTTCTCTCATACTGTAGTCGCTTCTCAATGTAATCACGTTTGTAGTTCTCATCTCTTAGATTACGGTAGGGGCTGACCACTTCAACTGCTAACTGTGGAGGCGGCATATCAAGAGTAATAGTTTGCCGTTTATCTAGTAGTTCAATGTGTGCCTCTTCTATCACTGCTAAGTCAGGGAAGCGGTTTTGAGTCTTACCCAAAACTTGCACTTCAAGTACATTTGGGATAACTTTATCAAACCCTAGAATGGTCATGAACTGAGCAAACAGAAAACGGGTAATGCGTCCGTTCAGGAATGATTCTGAGGGCACTGGTACTAACTCTCCATCGCATAATTCATAACGGTTATCTGTGCCATCGTCATATTCGAGATATTGCTCAAAGGTCAGTTTTACTGGTGTGTGGGTCATTTTCTTAGTTTTTTTGAGATTCACTTCTTTTGCCAAGCCAGTCGCTTACCAATTCAGAAATCACATCATAGCTAAACGGCAATGCCGCCAATGAAAAACGGCACTACCGCGTCACTACCGCGTCACTACCCCGGCACTATTGGTGACAAGTTAAGGTAAAGATGTCGTTGTCAAGGGAGCGGAGGAGCAGAGGAGCGGAGGAGCGGAGGAGCAGAGGAGCGGAGGAGCAGAGGAGCAGAGGAGCAGAGGAGCGGAGGAAGAAGAAGACAATTTTCCTTAACCCTTGGAGTATTTCCATATGTAGGTTTTTTTTAGAACCACTACGCTATATATGGGAGTTGACAAAATGCACGACCTTTTAACTTGTCACCATTGCCCCGGCACTATTGCCGGTACAGCAAAACGGCACAACTTTAAGGAGATAAGAAATGGCTGAAACTCAAGTATAGCGCTACGCGCTAAAGTTAGGACGTTAGTATGATATGCACTAAGAGCTAGAATTAGGAAATATAAATTTTCTTTGTGTCCTTTGTGCCTTTGTGGTGAGTTCTCTTCATGTCCTAACCTATTCGCGTAGTGCTATACAGCAAGCAACAGAAGCGCGGCATAGCAATGTAATACCGCTCCCTACCGCCACTACCCCGGCACAAGAGGCAGTGCCTCAAACCCTATCTACTGGCTCGTTGTTTCTGAACTGCCGATACCGTCACATAGGTGCTTATAACTTTCACTCACAGTAGGATTGTTCTTGAAGAAATCATGCGCCCAATCACAACCAAGCTCCATTAGCTCATCTAGCTCCAAATTCCACAGCCTCACGGTGTTGTCACTACTCGCTGAGACTATTTGGCTATCGGGAGTGAAACTCACCTCGTTGACTATATCTTTATGTCCCCATAATGTGGTTATCAAAGTGCCGTCTAGTTTCCATAGTTTGACCGTGTTGTCATGACTTGCCGAGGCTAGCATCTGACCATCTGGGCTGAAACTTAAACCAGTAACTCTATCCTTGTGTCCCTTGAGGGTAGTGAGCAAAGTACCGTCAAGTTTCCACAATTTCACGGTTTTGTCCCAACTACCAGAGGCAATTATCTGACCATCTGGGCTAAAACTGACCACAGAAACTAGAGCACGATGTTCAGAGAAAGTTTTAATTTCCTTACCGTTGAGACTCCAGAGTTTCACAGTTCGATCTGAACTAGCAGAAGCAATCATCTGACCATCCGGGCTGAAACTTACACTATAGATTCCACCACTATGCCCAGGAAAAATTTTGAGGAAAGTGTCAGTGTTATCCAATTGCCAAAGATAAATAGTTTTATCATTAGTTGCAA
>JAAHHL010000706.1 GCA_010672185.1 Caldora sp. SIO3E6
GCTATTGTTATTAGTTTTATTACAGCTTGGCTATTCCTACCGGAAATAGCAATCCAATTGCCTGGAATCCCTGATTATACAAAGATGTCGGCAACTTGCTATGGAATTCTCTTAGCAACCATAATCTACGATTCCGGACGAATCAATTCATTTAGACTAAGTTGGATTGATATACCGATGCTGATTTGGTGTATCTGTCCTGTATTTTCATCAGTCAGTAATGGTCTGGGTCTATACGACGGCGTCTCAACTACTATTGCTCAAAGTGTAACTTGGTGGCTGCCCTATTTTTTGGGTCGCATATATCTCAATAGCATTTCTGCAATGCGCCAGTTAGCGATTGGTGTGTTTATTGGTGGGTTAGCCTATGTTCCCTTATGTCTGTTTGAAATCCGCATGAGTCCGCAGCTACACAGTATTTTTTACGGAGCTCATGCTTTCGGTGACTTTGGTCAATCAATTCGTTATGATGGGTTTCGACCAACAGTATTCCTGAGGCACGGTTTGGCAGTGGGGGGATGGATGATGGTAGCCACACTAGTGGGAATTTGGTTGTGGCAAACTGGAGCCATCAAAAAACTGTGGAATATTCATATCAAGTGGCTGGTAGCAGCCTTGTTTGTCACCTTTGTGTTGTGCAAATCGACTGGTGCTTATGTCTTACTGCTATTATCAGTTACGATCATGTTTTTGGGGAAACTATTTCGTACTGCTCTTCCCCTATTTCTCCTAATTGCCACCATGGGCGCATACCTCTACATCAATGCAGCAACTGAAACCTATTTTACTGATCAACTTGTGGCTTCTTTATCGGGGATATTTGATGCAGACCGTATTCAGTCTCTGGAGTTTAGATTTAATAACGAAGAGTTGTTGACCGATCATGCACGAGAAAGACCAGTTTTCGGCTGGGCTGGATGGGGTCGTTCCCGTGCGGTAGATCCTCAAACTGGTAAAGATGCAATCCAAGATAGCTTATGGATTATTGCCTTTGGTCAATACGGCGCATTGGGTTTAATTGCTTGGATAGTATCAATGTCACTTCCAGTTTTGAGCTTGTTTAGCTTGCGTTATCCAGCAAGTTTATGGTATAGGCGGGACATAGGAACAGCAGCAGTACTCGCAGTAGCATTAACTATGTACACGTTTGACTGTCTTTTGAATGCAATGATTAACCCAATCTATATACTTGCTGGTGGAGGAATATCAGGAATTGTGGTGCAGAATCGAGTACCACAAAAATCAAGGAGAAGACCACAAAGTTCAAAGCAAATGCCACAAAGTTCAAAGCAAATACCACAAAATGCCAGAAGGACTTATGCCTCGTCTGGGAGATACTTACCAGCTCACCGCAGATCAAGTTAAGATGGCAATTTTACCAATCTGGATAACCTAGTGATTTAATAGAAATTAATACCTTAATATTGTTGTTTTTTAATGGCTACGAAGTGAAATGGTTAATCTAAAATCTGATGCAATTGAGCCAAAGCAATTAACTCCCCTGAAATATCCTGTTTATTTTGTTTGTAAAGACATTGAAAAATGGCCAGAGTTGATCAATTGCGATCGCTTACCGTCTTCCCTCGAATCTCTTTTTGATCGATGTACTGAAGGGGTTCATGTTTGGTCTGTGCAGCCCTACATCTATTTGAAACAGCATGGTCTGGATGTGCACCTTGTTCCTCGTTGCGTTCCCGGTAAAATTTGTGTTGCTCCTATCCATTACTTGGGACTGAAGGATCTACCCTTCAACAGCTATGTTGTTGCCTGTCGATTAGATTCTGCTCGACCAGAAATCTGTGAGCAACAGACTGTCATCAATGAGTTATGCCTGATCAAATCCACTGACCATTTCCTTCCACAATGGGTTCAACCTAACCTGAAGCCACGGGATCAATCCCGTGGCTCAAAGTTGGAAAACCTGGTCTTCAAGGGTTCTTTGAATAATCTTTTCGAGCCATTTAGAAGTCCGGAATTTATGGAGCGGTTACAATCTTTGGGGATTCGCTTAACTTGTACTCCTCAAGCTCCCAAAGAAGTCCAGATAAAAGATTGGAGCGACTACACTCAAGCAGACGCACTTATAGCAGTTCGTAACCTCACAAAGTATGACTATACTGTCAAGCCAGCCGCCAAGTTACTCAATGCTTGGTCAGCTGGTTGTCCGGCGATTCTGGGGGAAGAACCTGCCTATCAGGCTCTGCGAAAGTCAGAACTTGACTATATTGAAGTGCGCAGTCCTGACGAGGTGATTGCAGCATTAAGTCGGCTCAAAAACAATCCTGAGCTTTATTTGGCTATGGTTGAGAATGGCTTAAAACGTGCCCAAGAATTTACTCCTTACCAAATTTCATTGCTCTGGCGCAATTTATTAGCAGGTTCTGTTACTGAAGGTTATGAGAAATGGTTAAAACAGTCCGTAGTCCAAAAATTAATCGGGCGACCCATTCAATTTGTTCAACGGGCAATTCAACATAAGAAAGAACGCAAGTATTACCTCTTTAATCGAGACTATGATCAAAGAATGTTTGCCGATTCTGAATTTTGTTAAAAGTTAGGCATATAAGCAAATGGTCAAAACACTTCGAGTTCTATACGCAGCTGGTCCTGGAGATGTTCTGGGAACTTACAAGTATTGGGTTACGGGACAAGACGATCCATTACAAGTTTCAGTGACTTATTCCGGTCAATTTTACGATGCTTGTAAAGCTTTAAATGCCCAAGCTTACGTAATTTCCTACTGTGGAGATCGGCAACTTTTACAAGAAGAACAATTTACTATAGAGCATCGTCCGAAACCTCTGACAAAAGCCTCAGGTCTTCTGTATCACGTCAGGGAATTATGGTACGGTTTAGGATTGATTGCTACGGCAATCCGCTTTCGAGCCAATGTTGCACTAGTTTCTGATGGTACAACCCACTGGTTTGTTTTATCTTTACTTTCTTGGTTAGGGGTGCAAGTGATCCCGTCAGTGCATTGCGTGTTGTGGCGTCAAAATATCCCTCAAAAGGTAACAGAAAAATGGCTTTTAAGACTAAGTCGTAATTTATTTACTAAGAACTGTGTTGCCTCCTTGGCAGTTTCTGACGATATATCTGAACAGATTAAAGATTTAACTTCTGGTCAGCATAAACCAATTTTAAGGTTTTCCCCTTTGTACCGCAAAACTCAGTTTGAGGGAATAAGTAGACCAGATAAAAACTGCTCACCATTTCGAGTTTTGTTTGTTGGTCGGATTGAAACTGTTAAAGGTGTTTTTGATCTCCTTGAAATTGCCAAGCGTTTTGTATCTGAGGGAATAGAAAACATTACATTTGACCTTTGTGGCACTGGTTCAGAACTAGAATCCTTGCGCCTTGCAGCTAAGGAAGCTGGTCTTGATCCATTATTTGTATGTCACGGTCACTGTAATAAATCACGGATGCGTGAAATGTTCAGTCAATCCCACGTTGTCATTGTACCAACGAGAACGGAATTTGCCGAGGGATTTAATAAAGTTGTGGCTGAAGGCATTTTATCAGGTCGTCCTGTAGTTACCTCGTCTGTTTGCCCAAGTTTAGCCCCTCTACAAAAGGCAATTGTCGAAGTTCCACCTAATGATGTTAAAAGTTATGGTGACGCTCTGCTCAAGTTATACAATGAACGGGAATTTTATGAGGAAAAGTGCGAGGGTTGCCTGGAATTGCAAAAACAATTTTATGATCCATCCAGGAGTTGGGGAGCTAAGCTTCAATCTATTTTTGTAGCAATTCAAGAAAAACGAGAGTTAAGTGAATATTTGGACAGCAAGCAATTGAATTCTTCAACAATAGAATATTAAGACTAAACAATTTACTAGCTCAATTCTCCATGGGAAAAATTAAGGAATTTAAATAATATCACTTATGTCTACTTTAACTGAGCAAAATCAACAAATTTCTGTACTCATAGCAATCCTCAACTACAAAACACCAAAACTGACAATAGATTGTCTACATTCCTTAGTAGGTGAAGTACAAGCATTACCAGGAATTCGCGTTGTGGTTTCTGACAACGCTTCTGGCGACGGTTCAGTTGAGCAAATCCAAGCTGCCATTGATAGGGAGGATTGGGGTAGTTGGGCATCAGTTATGCCCTTGGATTGCAACGGTGGATTTGCTTTCGGCAATAATGCAATTATCAGGGAATCCCTAAAGTCAAACAATCCCCCCCCTTATATTCTGTTGCTCAACCCCGATACTATCGTTCGCCCTGGTGCAGTTAAAGCACTCCTGGACTTTATGAGTGAACATCCTGACGCAGGGATTGCTGGTAGCCGCCTAGAAGATCCGGATAGCACACCGCAGCGTTCTGCTTTTCGCTTTCATACAGTGTGGAGTGAGCTGAATAGCGGCTTGAATTTGGGAGTGGTATCTAAGTTATTGTCAAAGTGGGTAGTAGCACCTCCAGTTTCTAATGAAACCTGT
>JAAHHL010000707.1 GCA_010672185.1 Caldora sp. SIO3E6
TATATTTGCTCCTCTGGCAAATCGTCTGGGAATTGGGCGATTTAAGTGGGAACTAGAAGATTTGGCATTCAAATATCTGGAAACTGATGCCTACCGTCAGATGCAAGAGTTGGTAGCAGAAAGGCGCTCAGACAGGGAAGAACGGTTAACTCAGGTAATTGCACAATTGCGATCGCGCCTAGAGAAAGCGGGCATTCGCTGCTTGGAAATCAATGGTCGTCCGAAGCACTTGTATGGTATCTATCGGAAGATGGAGCGGCAGCATAAAGGGTTTGATGAAATCTATGATATCGCAGCGGTGCGGTTGATTGTGGATACCAACGAAGAGTGTTACCGAGCTTTAGCAATAGTTCACGATGCTTTTAGACCAATCCCTGGTCGTTTTAAAGACTACATTGGTTTACCCAAACCCAATCGCTACCAATCTTTGCATACAGGAGTTATCGGTTTAACAGGACGTCCAGTTGAAGTTCAGATTCGCACCCTGGAGATGCATCATATTGCTGAGTATGGCATTGCAGCTCATTGGAAGTACAAGGAAACAGGCAACTCTAACCATACCCAAATTACAGCTGAGGATGAAAAATTTACTTGGCTAAGGCAGTTAGTCGAGTGGCAGCATGACTTCAGGGATGCCCAGGAATACATGGACACAGTTAAAGGTAACTTATTTGATGAAGACGTTTATGTGTTTACACCCAAAGGAGATGTCATCGATCTGAGTCGAGGAGCAACACCCATAGATTTTGCTTATCGTATTCACACCGAAGTCGGAAATCATTGTGCTGGAGTACGAGTCAATGGGCAGTGGCGAGTGCTGGATAATCCTTTACATAATGGGGACATTGTGGAAATTATCACCAACAAAAACAGCCGCCCCAGTTTAGATTGGTTAAATTTTGCAGTAACCCCTGGTGCTCAGTACCGGATTCGGCAATGGTTCAAGCGATTTCACCGGGAAGAAAATGTGGCTCGTGGGCGGGAATTATTAGAAAAGGAACTGGGTAAGAAAGGTTTTGAATCCCTGCTGAAATCAGAGCCAATGAAAGCAGTAGCAGAACGGTTTAATTACCACAATGTCGAGGACTTAATTGCAGCCTTGGGTTATGGTGAAGTTACCCTCAATTTAGTCGTTAATCGGTTGCGAGAAGCCCTGCGGGTAGGTTTGGAGGATGAACCTCAAGAGAGTGAGTTAATTGCTAAGGAATTTGTCCCATCTTGTTCTCCCTATCCCCAATCCCCGATTTCTGGTAAAACAAATCCCATTGCTGGTGTTGAAGGTCTAATGTATCGTTTAGCTGGTTGTTGCGATCCCTTGCCAGGAGAAGCAATTATTGGCGTTGTTACCCAAGGGCGAGGTATTTCAATTCATCGACAAGGGTGTTCTAATGTCGAGAATGTTCCCGGAGAGCGACTTGTACCAGTAAGTTGGAATTCTACAAGTCAAGATAAGGGACGGCCTCAAACTTATCCAGTTACCCTACAAATTGAAGTTCTAGATCGCGTTGGGGTATTCAAAGATATTTTATCTCGCTTGAGTGACCAACATATTAATGTCTGCCATGCCCAAGTAAAAACCCAGGAAGGAAAACCAGCTCTTATCGACTTATCTATTGATATTCGCGATCGCCAACAACTTGAACGTAGTTTTGCCCAAATTAAAAAAATGAGCGATGTTTTGAATATACGCCGCGTTAGTCAAGTAGATGAGTAGTTAGGGTCTGCTGAATAAGTAATAAGTAACAAGTAACAAGTAATAAGTAATAAGGAATAAGGAATAAGGAATAAGGAATGCAGCATTTATCCTAGTTTTGGGCATTTGCATCCCCCAAGGTTACCCAGGGATTTCCCAGGTCGATGCCAGGTTTTTGAGCAAACAGATGCAATTTCCACAGGACTTTTTTGGCTTGCAAATGCTTGAAACGTTTGTCTAGCATGGCTTCCAAACTTATACAGCAAGCCCTAGTTAAAGTACGGCAAAAGGCAACAGGCAATAGGCAATAGTGAATGAGAGTTGCCTAAATTTTTATGCATTTAAATTGTGAATTGGTGAAATCAAATAAAAAAGATATATCTCAGTTGCCTGTTGCTTGATTAACGTGTCAGTGAAGTGCCCTCTTCAGAGGAGAGCGTATCAGAATAAAGAGGGGCTTCTGGTAAATTAATGAAATCAGTTCCTAACAAGTTCTGGTCTGACAACACCACATTGCTTAGTTCAGCACCGTCGAGGTAGGCCAAGTTAAGACTAGCATTAGTGAGATTAGCTGCTGTGAGATTAGCTTGTACCAAGTCAGCATTATCTAAAATGGCATCATTGAGCAATGCCCCTTCTAAATTAGCTTTAGACAGGTTGGCACCTTCTAAGTTAGCCCCCTCCAAATTAGCATTCTTCAAATTTGCACCGATCAACTGGGCTTGGCTAAGATTACTACCACTCAAGTCACATCCAGGACAGCTACCAGTTTCCATTAACTGGAGGAGGTGGGCAGGATTTTCTGCTTGTGCTGGTGCTGCTGTAGCGCACAAGATGAGGAATGCTGCTGCTCCAAAAATTTGCTTATTCATATCCTTTTCCTCCCACAATTTGTCCTTTAGGACTTGATACTCTTTATAATTCCAGATTCTCATTGGGAGGATCGTGATTCATATATTACTGTAGCTGTGATGATTTTTCCTTAGCTGGGTGATAATTCTCCTGAAGCCAATGTGACGACAGTTGCTGCTGTTAAGTGATTTAGATCACATATTGACATTATTGTCTCTTACAAGCTTTATGAATTGTTGTGCTGTACCTAGCAAGTTAGAAAGAGGATGCACGACTTCAAAACTAAACTGCCAACTTGTTCTAGACTGATGAGTAGTACCGTTACATACTTAAAATCATTAGCGATCGCGTTACAGCTTCTTCACTTACAGCACCACTATACCAAGTACCATGGTTCAATTATCCTCTAAAGCTCTAACCTTTGAAACTTTCCTGGTCGAATATGGAGATAACGAGCGTTATGAATTGATTGATGGAGAACTAATAGAGATGGAACCAACTGGTCCTCATGAACAAGTTGCTGGATTGATTAACCGCGAACTCAATTTTGAAATTCGTCGTCTTAAGTTACCTTATCTAATTCCTTTACGCTGCTTAATTAAGCCCCTCGGACCAACTTCTGCTTTCCGACCTGATTTAATCGTTTTAGATCAGACAGCCCTACACAATGAACCATTGTGGCAACGAGAACCTATTGTGACTTTGGGAACATCCATTAAGCTGGTGGTAGAAGTTGTTAGCACAAATTGGCAGAATGATTATGCTCGGAAGCTAGACGAATACCAAGCTTTGGGAATTCCTGAATACTGGATTGTGGATTATTTGGGATTGGGCGGTACTTTTTTCATTGGTTTCCCTAAGCAACCCACTCTCACTATCTGTCAACTGGAGAATGAACGCTACAAAATGTCTCAGTTTCGTGGTAGCGATCACCTTATTTCTTCTACCTTTTCCGAATTGGACCTAACAGCAGAACAAGTTTTAAGTGCAGGTAGATAGTTATAGCTAGAATATTCTTTGATTGTGAGCTAAAATGAAAAGGCTTTCAATAATTGATAATGAACAATGGATAATGGATAATTACCTCTACTTGAAATAAGGGGATTGACAATAAGGAACCCAAAAAGATAATAGGGATTCTGACTGAGATGGTCAACCAAAATTAAGCTGATAGGGACTAGCCGTTACCTGAGGTTCCTGCTGAAAATTTCAAGTGTTTGGTAAAATAAAGAAATTTGATGAGGATAATAATGGAGCTTATTCAACTTTTAACCCAAAATCTTGGTGTAGAGGATTCACAAGCTATGGGAGGTGCTGGACTCCTGTTCCAACTGGCAAAGGAGCAGTTGGGAGAAGATGATTTTTCTCAGGTGGCTCAATATGTTCCAGGCATCGGTGATCTGCTCCAACAAGCGCCTCAAGCTGGGGGAATACTTGGTACATTGGGAGGATTAGCTTCAGCTATGGGAGGTGATGCTGCCGAAGTAGGAAGTTTAATGAGTTTGGCAGGAGGTTTTTCCCAACTAGGATTGGATACTGAGATGATTGTTCAATTTATACCGGTTATCCTCTCCTTCGTTCAAAGTCAAGGAGGAGATGAGATTAAAAACCTTTTAGAAAATGTTCTGCAATAAAGGTCTAATTTGGGATCGATAGATATTAAGCTTCAGCTATCAGCTATCAGCTATCAGCTATCAGCTAAATAAGTCTGACGGCTAAGTAGGGCATGCTGTATAAGTGTGTAAACTATGCCAGACAATGTTTTCAGCCATTGAGAAGCCTTGTCTTGTGCAAGGAAATTGGATATGAGTGGCTCAAAAAGCTGGCATTGTTGGTGGAAAATCCATGGGTAATCTTCAAGCTGAGGTGCTGAGGTGCTGAGGTGCTGA
>JAAHHL010000708.1 GCA_010672185.1 Caldora sp. SIO3E6
TTATCGTACTACGGAATTAGCCAGAGCTTCCCAGGAATTTTCAGCAACCACTAGAGCACTCCACGGTTTTAAAGGTAATTTCAATTTCGGGAACCTACAATTAACCGGTTTATTTAGCAATGATGTCCAAGGCTTCCAGCGAGACACCATTCCTCCTGATGGTACTAGTGGTTACTACTTCCTCTCTCGCCGTCTGTTGGTACACGGTAGTGAAAATGTTTTTATCGAAACCGAGGAAATCAATCGCCCCGGCACAGTGATTTCCCGAGAACCAATGTTTCGGGGTCCTGACTATGAAATCGACTACGACAGGGGTACTCTCTTATTCCGCCGTCCGATTCATTCCGTTGATATTGACCCCTTTGGCGAAACTTTAGTGAGGCGCATTGTCGTCACTTATCAGTTTGAAGGGGTAGATACAGATGAAACCAATATTTATGGTGGACGAGCTCAGTTAAACTTATCCCAGGAATTCAACCGAGAGAGTTGGATTGCAGCCACCTATCTCCAAGAAGATGAAGGAGATCGGGACTTTGAACTCTATGGGGCAGACTTCTTTGTTCCTTTCGGTGATGATCTGCGCTTAGTTGGGGAATATGCTTACTCGAAAAATAATTCGGAGTTTTCTGGTACAATCACGGGCTCTGCCTATCGCCTAGAATTAGATGGCAATATTACCCCCAACATTAGGACTAGAGCTTATTACCGCTTAGTAGAAGAAAACTTTGTCAACAATGCCACCTTCAGCTATACCCCAGGACAAAATCGTTATGGGGCATCAGTGGCAGCAGCAGTCACTCCTACTACTAATATACAGGCTAGTTACGATTACGAGAAGCAGTTTGGTGTGGCTCCGGCAGTGCGCACTACCTTCGAGGATCTATTTAGTACTAGGGTTGACGCGGAACCCGGTAGCCGGGTTGATAATACACTCACCACAATTCGAGCTGGAGTAGGGCAAAAAATCGGTGCTGCGGATTTGAGCCTGGAATATGTCAACCGCTCCCGAGAAGATGGGGTTGGTGATACTTTTGATAGCAATACTTCCCAGATAGTCTCTCGCCTGAATCTTCCCCTTCTCGACACCCTCGATTTCCGAGCACAAAACGAGTTGAGTCTGGATGACAATGACCCCCTTTACCCCAACCGCACTACTGTGGGTTTGGATTGGCAGGTAGAACCAGGGGTAAGTTTACAACTAGCGCACCAGTTTTTCGATGGTGGACTATTAGGAGAAAACTCGATTACTAGTTTGGGTACATCCTCCGATCACCGCTTTGGAGACAGTACTACCCTCACTAATCGCTACCAACTAGTGAACGGACATAATGGTTTAGTTGGCCAAAGTACAGTAGGACTCAATCACAAGGTAGTATTATCTCCTGGGCTCCGGCTCAGCCTCGGCTACGAACATGTGGGTAGGAGTATCTCTAGTCAAACGGCGGCGGGAGAGCGCTTTGCTCAACCCTATGCAGTGGGGCAAGGAGCCTCTGCTTTGAGTGTTGGGGATGGAGATTCCTACAATGTGGGTTTAGAGTATACTGCTAGTCCCGACTTCCGAGCTTCCGCTAGATTTGAGCGTCGGGGTGGTTCCGTCAATGGTAATACTGTTATCTCTGCTGCTGCCTCCGGTAAAATAACACCAGCTCTAACAGCTTTAGCCCGTTTCAACCGAGCCGGTGCTGCTAATCAATTGTTGGAAGAACTAGATGATACCACCAGCCTCAAGTTAGGCATGGCTTATCGTAATCCCGTTGATGACAGTTTCAATGCTCTCCTCAACTATGAATATCGGGATAATCCTTCCACAATTCCTGATACTCTACTTTTAGGTAGTGGCACTGGTTCCGAAGACCATGTACTTTCCTTTGAAGGGATCGTAGCTCCTAGTTGGCGCTGGGAATTTTACAGCAAATTTGCCATGCGCCATAGCAAAACCGACTTAGCCCAAAACTTCAGCAATAGCAGCGCCGTTTATTTAGGGCAGATGCGAGCTTCCTATCGATTAGGCTACCGCATGGATTTAGCCGTCGAGGGACGCACGATTCAGCAACCGTCGGCGAATTTCACCGAATGGGGTTGGGCTGTCGAGACGGGTTTTTATGTCACCCCAGACTTACGAGTGGGGGTAGGCTATAGCTTTGGTAGTGTGGATGACCGGGATTTTTCTGGTTATCGCGCTAGTGATGGACCTTACCTCAATATTTCAGTGAAAGTCAACGATCTCTTCGGCTTTGGGCAACAAAGACCAGTATTGCCCGATGAAGCTACAGAGCAAGTGGTACAAGGGGAAAGCACCCCCAATTCCCAATCGGAGGAGGGTACAGATGAGTAATAAAATTGGTTTTGGGTTACTAGTTGTTGGTTATTGGTTATTTAACCAAGGTTTTTGTCTTGCCGCACAGCAGTCCAACCAAAAACAAACAACCAACAACAAACAACCCACAACAATTACCCCCGTAACCAATGTGGATATTGTGGTAAACAGCAATGCTGATACCATCGCAACGGATGAAGTACTAACTTTACGGGAAGCGATCGCGATCGTTAATGGTACTTTACCCCTAGGGGAATTGAGTGAGGTAGAACGAAGGCAGGTGGGAGCCAAAAAAGGAAGCTTCAGCTCCCGCATTGAATTTAATCTGCCTCCTCAACAAACCACGATTGAGTTAACCAAGCCTTTAAGTATCTTGGCTAGTCCAGGATTATTAATCGATGGTACTAGCCAACCAGGTTACGGTGACTCGGAGTTGGAAGCAGAAGAAATTACTGTACCAGTACCAGTAGTAGCTATTACCCCAGCCGCAGGTACAGAAATTTGGCAAGGTTTAACCGTAGTTGCCGATGGGGTGACAATTCGGGGTTTGAGCATTTATGGTTTCAATAGCGACAGCATACCAGATGCTCTGATTCCTCCTGCTGATATCTTTATCTCTCACCCCCCCAACCCAAAAGAACTCTCGGAAAGGCAATCCGAGGCAGACTCTCTTCATGATGCTCTGCTGTTAACCGAGGATATGCTCTTTGACAGCCTCGATATGCCTCCGCCACAAGATGTGGTAATTGAGAACAATTGGCTCGGTATTGCCCCCACTACAAAAATTGGTAACCCCAATTCCCAATTCCCGATTCCCAATTCCCAATTCCCAATTCCCAATTCCCAATCCGCTTTCGGTGTTTATGCCTATAACAGCAGTAATCTCAAAATTACCAATAATGCGATCGCGAATCATCAAGGCAGTGGTATTATCACCAGTCGGCAAGCCAGTAACCTGTTGATTGAGGACAACCTGATCGAAGGCAACGGCTTTGCGGGGATGCCGGATGCCATTCGCTTGGAAGGAGATATCAGCGGTTCTGCTATTATTAGCAACTTGATTCGCCATAATGCTGGCAGCGCTATCTTTACTTTTAAACCAAATGGTGCTATAGAGATTCGGGATAACGAAATTGCCAATAATGGCAAGCGCTTAGAACAAGCAGCAGTTTACCTGATGGGTAATGAACACCAGATTATCAATAATCAGATTAGCAACCAACCAGGTTCAGGAATAACCGTAGCTGCTGTGCCGGAAAGCCGAAGGATTACCATTACCGGCAACCAATTTGCCAATATCGAAGGACTCAGTATCGACTTAGTGAGCCAGCAGGGAACTACTGTCCAAGCTTACCAGGTTGGGGATGGTCGTAATCCAGTAATTGATAACTACCAACTGCGTCGCCAAACTGCCAATCTTGCTGTTAATACCCCTCAGTTTCTCACCAAGGAATTTTTCTTCCTCTCTCCCACCAAAGTAACCTTACTTGGAGAGGCACTTCCTGGTTCAACAGTGGAAATCTATCGAGTTACCGATAGTATCTCCAATGATTCTAGTAGTGAGGAGTCTGGGAAACAATGGGAACCGATTACTAGTGTCTCAGTAGATGAGGAAGGGCAATTTTCGATTACCCTCACTGAAGTGGAAGCAGGAGATCAAGTTAGCGCGATCGCAACTCATCCTGACTATGGTACTTCTGAACCGGCGGTTAATGCTCTCCTTCGTGCATTGCCTACTGCTGCTTCAAGCGTAGAGAGTCGTTAAGGAGGTTGCCGTGTATATATATCCTATTGAATTAGGTTTGTGGGCTAATTCTCATTGGTGTCAAATTAAGCCTAGACATAACTAGCTGGTTGGATGCCTTAATCCGCCTTGGATTCAAAGATATTGTTGGCGAATTAAGAAGGGGTGAAACCCTCCTACCTTGCTCAACTGCTTAATTGGCAAGACTTTTCCCGCTTTGTCCAACAATTTTTGACCTAACCCCCCAGCCCCCTTCCCTGCAAGGGAAGGGGGAGCCGGAAAGCCCCTCCCCTAAAAGGGGAGGAGTTTGGGGAGGGGTCA
>JAAHHL010000709.1 GCA_010672185.1 Caldora sp. SIO3E6
AAGCGTGGCAAGTTTTCCCACGGCAATACATCGGAACTGGCACTTTGGTAGAGGGAAGTCGCTTTAAACTTTAATTCGGTAGCTGCCTGTGCCATGGTTTCCACAAAATAGAGAATCCAGGGTGTGTGGTCAGGATCGTGACGACCTTCATAGTAATTAACAGGCAACCCCATCTGCAAGTTTTGGTAGTAGCGATCGCGTTCAGCATTAAAATATTCCTCAAAAGAGAAGAAACCTCTCATCCGATAGCAAGAACGCCATAGTTCTGCTGTCGCAAGGAGTCTAGCAGTACGCCCATTGCCGTCATTGAAAGGATGAATACTCAAAAAGCGATGAGTGAGAATTGCAGCTCTAATGGGAGCGGGTAATTCTATAGCGACTGAAGAGGACAACCAGTGAACTAGATCATTCATAAGTCCGGGTACATCTTTAGGTTCTGGTGGTGCATAGTCAATACGGCGGGTAATGGTATCGACAACAGGACATTCGGTGGTGCGATATTGGCTACGGCTGCCACGCCGACCACGACCGCGTACAATAACAATACGATGTAGTTCTTTGATGAATGCTTCTGTGATTGGGGAGTGGGTTTCGGAAAATTCTTCCACACGCTCAAGTGCCCGCCAGTAATTACGAACTTCCTGTTCCGCATCGCTAACGGTGCGCGTGCTACGGGCGATCGCTCGACGAACAGCAGCTTCATCCAAAGGGTTTCCCTCAATTTGTGTCGAACTGCGGGTACTTCGCTGTAAAGCATCATGACGCAAGCGAAGTGTTGTATCTGGGGGCAGTGGCAGTACTTCAATGACAGATTTGGCTCCTTCAATAACACCCAAATGCTGGATCATTTCATTGGTGTAGGAAAAGCGCGGAACAAAAGTCATGACTTCTTAAGGCTTATTGGTGAGCTATCTCGAAGCACATGGTATCAATGAAGCGATCGCATCGCCATCTCCTTATTCACTAATATGATAAGCCTTACTGTTCTCAATTCCCAATTCCCAATTCCCGATTCTCAATTCCCAATTCTCAATTCTCAATTCTCAATTCCCAATTCCCAATTCTTTCACCAACTTGATAGCTTCTTCTGGACTAGTTGCTAGAAACACTTGTTCTGGCGATAGGTTGGTAAAAAACCTCTGACTATCTTGAGCATCTGTTAATAAAACCACCTGCTTGCCGTTGTTCAAAGCCAGGGCAATTTCTGAAGCGGTTCCAGTACCCATACCGCAAGCAACCACTACATCACTAGAAAGAACATTGATATTGTTGCGAGCACTACCCATATTGGTGACAATCGCAATATCTACCGCTTCGGACATTTGACTGGTGCTATCGTCAGGCAAAATACCAACAGTTAAACCACCTGCTGCTTGTGAGCCTTTACTGGCTGCGTCCATTACTCCAGCTTTTCTACCACCAGTCAGCAGTACCCATCCCTCCTGAGCAATTAGTTGACCTAATTGATAAGCACGGTGTAGATCTATATCTTTAGGATGATTCCCTGGTCCCATTACTCCGATAATTGTTTTTCTCATTTGGTATTAATTGGGAAAGCTAGGAAAAAATAACTTAAATGTTCCTGCGGCAAGAGCTAGAACAAATCCTACCACGACAGAGCAATTGATAAACTCTTGGGTATCTAAGCGCTTACTAATACCGTTGACTTTCGTAAGAAGGAACCACAAAGGCACAAAGTTCACAAAGGAATTGTTAGTAGGGGCAGGTTAAGCAATATTTGGGTTAATGAACGATATTGCTGGCACACCGGATCCTACAGTTCGGTGAGCTATCTTCAAGCAAACGGTATAAAACATAGTTTACTAAGGAGAAGGACTTTCCTCAGTAATCAAGTACAGGTAGATGAGGATAGCCACACCAACGATAATCCCCAAAGGCTGGGAATAAGCTAACAGCTCCACAACAATGTTCATAATTCCCAATGCTGCTATCAAAGAGTCTTTCTTGTTCATAACGCCTTGATTAATTTGGTGAACAATTCCATTGTTAGATGCTGCTAGCTGACATTTGGGTTGCAAATGGTTTGACTTTGGGCTGATTTTGAGCCGATAAGCTCCTACACAGAATTATTTGCCTATTTCGCTCGCTGTGACCCTTATGATTTAAGACTTTACAGCGCTTTGCTCTGTTATGCGGTACATTGTTGATCCCCCTAAATCCCCCTTCCCAAGGGGGACTTTTTTTGACTGTACCTTGTTAGAGCGCAAAGCGCTGTATCTAGATTTTCGTGAGGTGAGTGGTTGGTTTAAAATCTGCCTTGGGTTAAGATAGCTTTTATAACTAAAGACTTATTTCCATAGTCAGATATGCCGCGATCGCTTCGGGTTGCTCCAGGGTACATTGCACAAGTAAAATCGGCTGTCCAGCGTAATGGCTTTCCCAGTCAAAAAGCTCTAGCTATTGAGATTGTACTAGCTGTATCTACCGTCAAAAATTTTCTCAATGGTAAACCTGTGGACTACCTGAATTTTGTGGAAATTAGCGAAAAATTGGGGTTTGATTGGCGAGACATTGCTGCTGATTGGGTAGATGATTTAGAGCCACAGAACAATATAGAAAAGCTAGAGCCGCTAGATTCTATTTTTTATTTAGAGAGAATTCCTTATGAATCTCAATGCTATGAGGAGATTTTGAAACCAGGCTCCCTAACTAGAATCAAGGCTCCTCAAAAGATGGGTAAGACTGGTATGCTAGAAAGGGTACTTTTTCAAGCGAAAAAACAAGGCTATCAAACGCGGACTTTGAGCTTTGAGTTAGCTGACTCGACCATTCTTAGTGACTTGAGTCGATTTTCCCGTTGGTTCTGTGCCAGTACTAGTCAGAATTTAGGGTTGCCGAATAAATTAGACGATTATTGGGATTATATCTATGGTTGTAACACTAATACTACAGCTTACTTCGAGAAGTATCTGTTGCAGAAAACTGACACTCCTCTAGTACTAGCTCTAGATAATGTTGATCTAGTTTTTGAACATCCTATTGCTAATGACTTTTGTCGCCTATTGCGGGGCTGGTATGAACTAGCAAGGAAAGGTAATTACATTGCTGCGATCTGGCAAAAACTGCGATTAGTGGTAGTACATTCCACAGATGTCTACAGTGGACTTGATATTAATTCTTCTCCCCTTGCTGGCATCGGCTTAGAAATTAAGTTACCGGAATTGAGCTTTAAGCAGGTACAGGAATTGGTAAAGCATTATGAACTAGATTGGAGTGCTAGCAAAGTTAAGCAATTGATGGCTATGGTAGGAGGACATCCTTACCTAGTGGATAAGGCTCTGGATTATGTTAAACGCCAGCAAATGACATTGGAGCAGTTATTGGCAGCAGCACCGACAGAAGCAGGACCATTCAGTAACCATTTGCGACGACAATTGGGAAATCTAAAACAACCTGAGTTGGCAGTAGCTTTGGCTGAAGCCGTAAAAACAAATGATTGGGTGAAAATCCCAACAACTCAATTGTTTAAGTTACAAAGTATGGGACTGATCAAGCTGCAAGGAAATAGTGCGATGCTAAGTTGTAAGTTGTATCGTGAGTATTTTCGAGAACGTCTGGAAACTGATGGATGAACAAGTGCCAACAATACCCTACGAATACAGTTCGGGAATTCTGCCACCGGATGCTCCCACCTACGTCAAGCGACAGGCAGATGATGAACTTTATGAGGGATTAAAAGCTGGACAGTTTTGTTATGTGTTGAACTCTCGGCAGACGGGGAAATCTAGCTTACGGGTACAGGTGATGCGCAGACTCCAAGCAGATGGCATTGCCTGCGCTGCCATTGATCTATCAATGGATGGTACTCAGCACGTAACTTTGGAGCAGTGGTATGCGAATATCGCCCATTCTCTCATCGGTGACTTTGAGCTAGAGCTAAATTTAGGCAGTTGGTGGCGCGATCGCAATTTGCTCTCTCCTGTGCGGCGCTTGAGGGAATTTATCGAAGAAGTACTGTTGAGGCAGATAGAGACAAACCTGGTCATTTTTATCGACGAAATTGATAGTGTTCTTAGCTTAAGTTTCCCCACGGATGACTTCTTTACATTTATTCGTGGCTGCTATAACCAACGAGTTGATCAACCCGCATACAAGCGCCTAACTTTTGCTCTACTTGGAGTTGCTACCCCATCAGATTTGATTCGCGATAAAAAGCGCACACCCTTTAATATTGGTAGAGCAATTGAGCTAAATGGATTTAAGTGGCACGAAGTTGAACCTTTGTCCCGAGGATTAGTGGAGAAAGTTAGCCATCCCCAGAAAGTACTGCAAGAGATTTTGAACTGGACAAGAGGGCAACCTTTCCTAACTCAAAAATTGTGTAAACTAGTCTATGATTCTCAGTCTACCATTGCCACTGGTACTGAAGCGGAGTTGGTTGAACAGCTAGTACGAT
>JAAHHL010000071.1 GCA_010672185.1 Caldora sp. SIO3E6
TAGTTGCTGCATCTACCACAATCTCTTCGATATCAACACCTGTTGCTTGTAAACTATGGCGTAACTGTTGCCCAAAGTCATCATCCCCCAAGCGTCCCACCAATTTGGTAGAAATACCTAGTCGCGCAGCCGCCACCGCTTGATTTGCCCCTTTACCACCAGCGGCAGTAAAAAACTCATAACCCTGCAAAGTTTCACCCGCGATGGGCAACCGAGGGGTTTTGGTAACCAAGTCCAGGTTGATGCTGCCAAAAACTATAATCATTGTGTACTAAAAATAGATCTTAGTATTAGACACTCAAACTACAACAAAAAACGCTATAATTTCGAGGGACTGAAAAAATAGCTTCAAATGCTGGTTATTTCGTAAACTCCCAAGCTTTAGTGCAAAAAGGCATAAGGCAGGAGGAAAGAGGCTATAAAACTTATGGTATCTACCTTTTCGTCTATTGTTCAGAAGGTGGGTGATTACCGCCGCGCCGCACTAGTTTAAAATAAACCAATAAGTGAGCGTAATATATGTCGCAACAATCAGGTGCTGTTAAGTTTTTTAACGAAACTAAAGGTTTTGGCTTTATTAAGCCAGACGATGGTGGGAAGGATCTTTTTGTTCACGTAAGTGCTTTAGGTGGTCTACAGTCCTTAGCAAATGAACAACGTGTCGTTTTTGATGTTGAAGAGGGTCGTCGTGGCCCTCAAGCAGTTAACGTGCAACTCGAACCTGAGAGTTGAGATTATAGTTAGTATTTCTCCCTATCTGAAAAAAGATGGGGAGGAATCCTAATCTGAAAATAGACGCACCAGACGCGAGACGCACCGGACGCGGAGACAGAAAGATTTTCATACTTTGTTGTTAACAATAGTTCATGGAAGTCTGACTTAAAACCTATGCCAAATGTTAAACTCCCAAGAGATATTAGCACAACGCTATCAACTCCAACAGCAATTGGGACGCACTGCTGCTGGTCGTCAAACCTGGCTCGCCACAGATTTACACTCCAGTACGGGTGAGCGAAAAAAAGGTTGGGGAGCGGAGGAGCGGAGGAGCGGAGGAGCGGAGGAGTTGGGGAGCTGATAATTTTTGGAGACAAAGCTCAAGAAATCCCAACCAAAATTTCGTTCACCCCTCCAGTACACCGGTAATAGTCAAGCTGCTAGCTTTTGCTCCTCAGATGCAGTGGGAAGAACTCAAGCTATTTGAGCGAGAAGCACAAGTATTACAAGCACTCAACCATCCCCACATTCCCTGTTATCGGGATTACTTTTCCTTAGATCAACAAACTGGTGCAGGCATACCTTGGTTTGGACTAGTGCAAAACTATATCCCTGGTGCATCTTTACAAGAATTACTCGAAAAAGGTCAACGATTTTCGGAAAAACAGGTGCAGCAGATTGCCAGGGAAGTGCTGAATATTTTGGTGTACTTACACGGACTAAGTCCCCCAGTTTTGCACCGAGATATTAAGCCCAGTAATTTAATTTTAGCTGAAGATCAACAGATCTATCTCGTCGATTTTGGCGCAGTACAAGCACAAGCAGCAGTCACAGGAGTTACCTTCACCGTAGTCGGTACTAGTGGCTATGCACCTTTGGAGCAGTTTTGGGGCAGAGCCGTTGCCTCATCAGATTTATATGCCTTAGGAGCAACCCTCATTCACTTACTCACTGGTACTCCTCCAGCTGAATTACCCCAGAAAGATTCTCGTATTCAGTTTGCTCATCTTGTCAGCATCAAACCTAGCTTAGTCCATTGGATTGAGCAGGTGACCCAAATAGCTGTCGAAAAACGTTTTAGCACTGCCCTAGAAGCCTTAGAAGCTCTCCAATCTGGCAAAAATCGACCTGTTCACTCTGGTAAACAGCCTACTCTAGGCAATATTCCCAAACCTTCTGGTTCTTATATCAAACTCAGTCAATCACGGGGGCACTTGGAAATTCAGATACCAGCTCCTGGTTTAAGAGGAATGTTACAACCTGTCAAGTTTATTAGGATATGTTTTTTGTTTAATATTCTCTGGTTCTTGGTGTTATTGATCATCACAAGTTTAGTGAGCTTATTAAGTATAGAATTATCAACAATTTTAGTATTTTCAAATATATTACTTTCTGTTTTATCATTAATGCTGTCAACAATAATAACAGCTTTATTATGTAAGCTTTTTGGTGAAAAAACTAAAATTGAATTTAGCTACCAACGTTTTCAGATTACACGACAGACATTATTTGCTAATTACGGTTTTCAACAAGATTGTACTAGAAATATTGTGAGTATTTTCTTGCTCAAGAATGGTAATTATCAATTAAAAATTCGCTCACAGAATAAAACCTATGACCTTGGTGGTGCTTTGGGAGAAAACGAAAGTGCTTGGTTAATTCAACAAATCCAAAACTGGCTTCATGAAATACAGCGTTTTGCACTCTAACAAAGTACAGCAGAGAAAAGTCCCCCTTTTCAAGGGGGATTTAGGGGGATCAACAATGTACCCCATAGCAGAGAAAACTGCTGTATAAGCACAAGCAAGTTAAGCTAAAGGAAGAGTAGATTGTTGAAGATGTAAGTATTCTACCGGACATGATGGGACAAGACATTGATGAGAAAACCAATATTGGAAGCAGGTAAATCATATACTTTTGCCGATTATTTTTATCTTAGCAATCCCACCAAAGAGCTGGTTGCAGAATTCGGTTATCAGTTCCAGTTCAGAAAAATTGAGCTTCCCCAACATCCCTGTGAAGGTTCACTGGAAAAATTAAAAAACACTTTCTATCAAAAACTGCCCCATATCTCACTAAATTCGGAAATGGCAAAACGGGAAGTTCTAGTCGCTCCGGTGCTTCTGGAATTACTGGATTTTATTGACATGGATATTGATATTGAATATCCTCTCAATGTCAGCAACCAGCTTAAAGGTAGTATTGATTATTTTATCAGATCGGCGGGCTCTCTAGTAGTTATCGAAGCAAAGAAAGCAGATCTCGAAAGAGGATTCAGTCAGCTAGCAGTAGAAATGATTGCTGTTGACCAATATCTTGAAGAAAGTGATTCTCCTATATATGGAGCAGTCACTGTCGGAGATTTATGGAGATTTGGAGTGCTAGATAGAAAGGAGAAACTGGTATCAAAAGATATTGATTCTTATCGGGTTCCTTCCGACCTTGAAGAGCTTTTTTCAGTATTTATAGGGATACTCCGACCGTAACACATGGTGTGAGTCAGTTGTGGGTGAAAAATTAAAGGGGGTGTATTAAACCAGCTGTCCACCTAAGTGATAGAGCAGCTGGCTGGCTTTTCCTTTCCAGTACTGTTGGCTCAAGTACTGCTAAAGGAGTTATTTATTCAGACTTATTGAGAAAGTTCTGAACTTGTTGCAAAGCGAGAACGCCAATATTGTATGCCACCCAGCCTAGAGCTAGGAGTAAAGGCAACAGAACTATCAATACACGCAAATCCATGTTTTTAGTGACCTCCTTTAAGGATTAAAGTTTTTTGAAGATTTCTCATATTTCCATTTTCAAGCAAATTGGCGCGATTTACCACAGAACATTTGCCTAATGCAAGAGGACAGCTCCTGACGGGGTGAAAACAATGCTAAAAAGTAGACAGGCTTTAAGGTGTGGGGAATTTAGAATTTAGAATTTAGAATTTAGAATGAGAAAATGTAGTGCGTAGCACTAGCATCGCTTACGCACTACATCTATCACACATTTTTAGCTGTGTCACGCCAGTACAATTTAACTCATTTTTTTGGTAAAACCTAAATCAGTTCCTCTACCTGCGTGTACCAGAGCTAGTTTTTCATATGCTTTGGCATGTTCAACTAGTTCAGCTGCCTCAGCTTCAGAAATATCCCTCAATCGCTTACCAGGAACTCCAACAACCAGAGAAAATGGTGGAACATCTTTATTAACGACAGCTCCAGCACCAATAATACTACCTGTACCGACTCTGACACCATCCAGCACTACAGCACCAATACCAATCAAACAACCTCGTTCAATATGAGCAGAATGAACCACAGCACGATGACCAACGGTGACATAATCTTCTAAGATGGTTGGCTTACCAGGATCTCCATGTAAAATTGCCCCATCCTGAATATTAGTTCGCTCACCAATTTCAATGCGCTCTACATCTCCCCGCACTACTGCACCATACCAGATACTAACTCCTGTAGCTAGGGACACCTGACCTATTACTACCGAATTTGGGGCAACAAAAGCTGCTTGAGATACATCAGGGGTAGGCCAATAGGTAGTTGACAAAACAGATTGATTCGTATATCCCACAATTATAGTTAATTGACTTTAAGACTTCCAATTGTAAAAATCCTAGCAAGTTATCCTTGTAATTTTGATTAAAAATAGATATTATTATATTAATAACTCAATAGTTATAAAAAATATATCTAGGAAAAATTAATTTAAGAAATAGATATCCCTCTCCCACTCCAGATAGCTATTCTTGAGTGTATTCTATAATAAAAAAGCCATAAGTACGAGTCCACATGTTAAAGACAACGATAAGTAGGTCACCTTCTTTCGTTATGCCCTACAGGTATAATCGGTGGCTCCTGTCGGAAAAAAGTTGATGATTAATTCAGGTTCACAGTATCCCATATTTGGTTCAGAGATTCAGTGTCCTCACTGCCGCCAAGTAATTCAGGCGTTAACACTAACAGATACTTATCTGTGTCCTCGTCATGGAGCCTTTGAAGCTAACCCCAAGACAGGGGAATTAATTCACTTACAATCAGGGCGTCACTGGCGTCAGTGGCAAGATAAATGGTATCGCCAGCACACTCATCCTGATGGAATTCGTTTTGAGATTCACGAAGCCCTAGACAAACTCTATACACAAGGTTACCGAGCGACGCGGGTAATTATTGCCAGTCGCTATCGGGATTTAGTAAGTTCCTACTTAGAGCGTAGCACTCCCTGGCGGGGAACCTCAGAGCCGACCAAACCTAGGCTGTATGGTTTACCAGTGGAATTTAGCCCTGAACCGGAAGAAGACAGTTGCTGGGAAGTAATCAATTTCGACCTAGACAAAGAACCAGGTGTGCCTGTACGCTATCCCTATTTCCGTCTATTTGAGTAGTCAGGAAGCAGGAGGCAGAAGGCAGAAGGCAGGAGGCAGGAGGCAGGAGGAGGAAAGAATTTACAGTAAGGTTTTAACCTTTTTTCACGCTTTGGGTTATTTTCATGCCCGTTGCACTAGTGAAGAAGGCAGAAAACAGTCCCGATGAAAAAATTTTATCGCTAGCAACTAACCAACAAATCAATGCATCATGCTTCGATTCGTACAGCGAACATTCACCGTGCGATCGCTTTCTACGAACTATTGGGATTTACTGTTTCTGAACGCTTTACCACTGGTATCACCTTAGCCTGCTGGATGGAAGGTCTCGGTGGGCGCATTGAACTTATCCAAATTCCCGAACCCAAACCTGCTCCTGATGCTTTCGGTGATGAGCATTATGTTGGATACTACCATTTGTCTTTTGACTTAACTGATACTTCTACTGATCTTCCCACTTGGCTTGAGTCTCTGCAAAATAAATTTAGTGAGGCTTCCAGTGAGAACCCCGAGCAGTTTCAGCCTCTGAAGGTTCTCCTGGAACCTACCCAACAGATCATTGGCAATTATGTCTACGAAGTGGCTTTTATTGCCGATACTGATGGACTTCCTCTAGAATTTTTGCGGGTTTTAGAGCACCACGCAGGAAGCTCTACTAGCTAACATTTTAGTTTTGTAGAAAGAAAATATGACTACCACTTATGATTGATTTAGCAGCAATTTATCCGGGTAGCAAGACTTTATATTAGAAGAAAGAAGTGGTAGATGCACCCTGATAATTCCCCCCTGGCTTTGAGAAGCTTGGGGGATTTTTATTTTCCTTATTTAGCTATTAATTTGGTTCTATAGAAGAAAAATACAACTAAAATTTGTGATTAATTTAGTAGCAAATCATCCGGATAATAAGACCTTATATTAGAAGAAAGAAGTGGTAGATGCACCCTGATAATTCCCCCCTGGCTCTAAGAAGCTTGGGGGATTTTTATTTTCCTTATTTAGCTACTAATTTGGTTCTATAGAAGAAAAATACAACTAAAATTTGTGATTAATTTAGCAGCAATTTATCCGGACAATAGGGTTTTCTTAGAGAAGAAAGAAGTGGTAGATGCACCCTGATAATTCCCCCCTGGCTTTGAGAAGCTTGGGGGATTTTTATTTTCCTTATTTAGTTATTAATTTGGTTTTATAGAAGAAAAATACAACTAAAATTTGTGATTGATTTAGCTGTAATTTATCCGGGATAATAGGTTTTCTTAGAGAAGAAAGAAGTGGTAGATGCACCCTGATAATTCCCCCCTGGCTTTGAGAAGCTTGGGGGATTTTTATTTTTTATTTAGCTATTAATTTGGCTCTATAGGAAAAATACAACTAAAATTTGTGATTGATTTAGCAGTAATTTATCCGGATAGTATGGTCTTATAAGAGAAGAAAGAAGTGGTAGATGCACCCTGATAATTACCCTCAGCTCTGATGAGTCTGGGGGATTTTTATTTTCCTGGGATAACTGGGAACTTAGTTCCTTACAAGAAAAACACAACCAGAACTTGTGATTGATTTATCTGTAAATACTCCGGATAGTAGATTTTTCTAAGAGAAGAGAGAAGTAATAGATGCACCCTGATAGTTACCCCCTGGCTCTGAGGAGTTTGGGGGATTTTTATTTTCCTGGGATAACTGGTAACTTAGTTCCCTACAAGACAAGCTTAACCAGAACTTGTGATCGATTTAGCTGTAATTTATCCGGATAGTAGATTTTTCAAAGAGAAGGGAGAAGTAGTAGATGCACCCTGATAATTACCCCCTAGCTCTGAGGAGTTTGGGGGATTTTTATTTTCCTGGGATAACTGGTAACTTAGTTCCCTACAAGACAAGCTTAACCAGAACTTGTGATCGATTTAGCTGTAATTTATCCGGATAGTAGATTTTTCAAAGAGAAGGGAGAAGTAGTAGATGCACCCTGATAATTACCCCCTAGCTCTGAGGAGTTTGGGGGATTTTTATTTTCCTGGGATAACTAGTGATTTAGTTCTCTTAAAGAAAAGCTCAACCACAAGTTGTGACTGATTTAGCTGTAATTTATCCGGATAGTAGATTTTTCAAGGAGAAAGGAGAAGTAGTAGATGCACCCTGATAATTACCCCCTGGCTCTAAGGAGTTTGGGGGATTTTTATTGCCTTTAGGTAACTAGTGACTTAGTTCTCTCAAAGAAAAGCTCAACCAGAACTTGTGATTGATTTAGCTGCAAATACTCCGGATAGTAGATTTTTCAAGGAGAAGGGAGAAGTAGTAGATGCACCCTGATAATTACCCCCTAGTTCTAAGGAGTTTAGGGGATTTTTATTTTCCTGGGATAACTGGTAACTTAGTTCGCTACAAGAAAAACACAACCAGAACTTGTGATTGATTTAGCTGCAAATACTCCGGATAGTGAATTTTTCTAGGAGAAGGGAGAAGTAGTAGATGCACCCTGATAGTTACCCCCTAGTTCTGAGGAGCTTGGGGGATTTTTATATCCTTGGGTAGCTGACTGGTATTTAGTTTTAAGGTTGACAAATTGAGAAACGAACAATCAATACTTTCCGATTTTTCCATCACCCAATGAGAAACGCTATATTTACCGTGATCAGGGGTAGGTGTAAATTAAGCGAAAACACGCTTAATTGGGTTAGTCCGAATCTCCACGTCCGATGCATCCCCACATCAGCACCAATTGTAAATTTTCAGGCACTTAGCTTATTCTGTCCATCCTAGTCGTCTATCCTAGTAAGTATACTTATATAAATTAAGTCAGAACATAGGGATTGGGGGTGCAAAAATCAACAGTAGATCTTTCCTAGGAAACATCCAATGAATTCTTCGTGTGAGGAGGGTGAGCAAAATTTAGTCCAGATGGAAGCTTCTCTCCAAGCTTTCTTCAATCTTTCCCCAGATTTGTTGTGTATTCGTAGCAGCGATGGTTATTTCTGTCAGCTCAACTCAGTTTGGCAGACGACTTTAGGGTGGACACTAGAGGAATTGCGCTCGCGTCCCTGGTTAGATTTTGTCCATCTTGATGATATCGCCTTCACCTTTGATTGGGAGCGTCAATGTTATCTTGAGGAAAACCACACCCCCATACAATTTAAAAATCGCTATCGTTGCCGAGACGGGAGCTACCGGTGGTTATCTTGGCGTTTATCTCCCTATGAAAATGGCTTAAGTTACGGCATTGCCCAAGATGTTACTCAAAACAGTTGGTTGGGTAGTGAAGCATATCGCGCCGAGTTACAGGAAATGGTCAAGTTAAGGGATCAAGCGATTGCTGCTAGCAGTGTAGGGATTACCATTGCCGACGCTCGCTTACCAGATATGCCCTTGATTTATGTTAATCCTGCTTTTGAAGCTATAACCGGTTACTCCCCTGCTGATGTACTCGGCTACAACTGTCGTTTTTTGCAAGGAAACAAGACTGATCAACCGGCGGTTGCCGAACTCCGTGCTGCCATCAAAGCTGGAGAAAACTGCACTGTCACTTTACTCAATTACCACAAAAATGGGACTCCATTCTGGAATGAATTAACCATCTCACCCATTTATGATGATTATAACAACCTCACCCACTTTGTCGGTATCCAATCTGATATTAGTGCTCGTGTGAGAGCAGAAACGGCCTTACGTGTAGAAAAAAACAAATCAGAAAAACTACTACTCAATATTTTGCCCCAACCGATTGCTGAGCAATTGAAACAGCTTCAAAGTTCTTTGGCTCAACAATTTGACCAAGTTACAATTTTGTTCGCTGACATTGTTGGTTTTACCCCTCTATCTAGCCAAATGCCACCTTTAGAGTTGATCAATTTTCTCAATCAAATTTTTTCGGCTTTTGATAAATTGGCTGAAAAACACGGAGTTGAGAAAATTAAAACCATTGGGGATGCCTACATGGTGGCTGGTGGCTTGCCAGTACCCCAGGATAATCATACCGAAGCGATCGCTAATATGGCTCTGGATATGCAACAAGCAATTACCAGCATCCAAGCACGACAGGGAAAATCGTTCCAGATCCGCATTGGTATTAATACTGGTCCTGTAGTTGCTGGAGTAATTGGCATAAAAAAGTTTATTTACGATTTGTGGGGGGATGCAGTTAATGTCGCTTCCCGGATGGAATCATCAGGAGTAGCAGGAAAAATACAAGTTACCGCTGCTACTTATGAACGGTTGAAGGACAAGTTTGTCTTGGAAAAGCGAGGTGATATCTTAATTAAAGGTAAAGGAGAAATGACTACCTATTGGTTGATCGCTAGAGCATAGATTAAATTAATAATGGATAATGGATAATGGATAATGGATAATGGATAATGGATAATGGATAATTACAATAAGGTTAAAACCGATAAAGTTGAATTCAAGTAAATTTACCAGCATGTTTTTCGCCAACCAAGTAACCAAGGTTATCAAAGCGAAGTGATTTTAACTGAAGATGCTAGTATTTCTCCCTTACATTTTCCTGATCTAACAATTTCTATCCAAGAGATGCTACCTCCGTTTTGAGCAAGCCAAATTAGGTGTTAGGTGTTAGGTATTAGGTGTTAGGTTTTTTTACTGGTGGCGAGTGTGGGTACTTTATGGATTCATCAAGCGCTGCACTTGAAGCTGGATATTGGGAAAAGCAAGAGGGGCAATTGTACCTGTTGTTAGGATGAACTCAGTGTTGTAAACTCCCTGCACCAGATCACGAAAAATATGCACACAGGCATCTTTAAGGTTAACTACCCAGTATTCTTTGATCCCAGCTTCAGCATAGATGAGTTTTTTGTTACCCAAATCTTTAGCAAGAGTTGCCTGGGAAAATTCAATCACGAAAAAAATATCTTCTGGGTAGGGGTGATGTTTTAGGTATAACTTCCCCAAAGGTTTAACAATAGCTAAATCTGGAACAGGTTCTGAGTCATTGGGCAGAGTAATGGGTTTCGCATCTCGAACCTTAACCCGATTGCCCAACAATGACCGTAGATAATCAGCTGTTTCCGTATTGTAGTAAGCGTGAGGTTCTCCTTCTGGAGGCATAACAATGATAGCTCCCTGCAATAACTCTAGTGGCTGATTATCAAAAATGCCAGCATCGATCGCTTGGTGATAGCGATCAAGTGTCCATCGATAAGCTGTTACGGTCATAGTTCCATAACCTCTGCTTAGTTTACACTCAATAGTTCTAGGATACAGCTTTGACAGTTCAAAAGATTATGCCGTTGCGCGATCGCTCACATTTCAGTTAGTATTGCTTGAAATTACTATTTGCCTGCCCTAGACTTGGAGAGGCATGACTAGTGCCTAAAATATGCTGTGAGCTATCAAGACATTATTACGATTGAACCTGATAAGCGCGGTGGCAAGCCTTGTATTCGTCGAATGCGAATAACTGTTTATGATGTTCTGGGCTGGTTAGCTGCTGGAATGTCTACTGCTGAGATTATCGATGATTTTCCAGAACTGACGGAGAGGGACATTAGAGCTTGCTTAGAGTTTGCTGCTGATCGTGAACATCGTTTAGTTGCTTCAGTGAGTGCTGCTTGAAATTACTATTTGATCAAAACCTGAGCCGAAAATTAATCCCTCGCTTGGCTGATCTTTTCCCTGATGCGAGTCATGTCCAGTTTCATGGACTTGAAGAAAAGACGGATACAGCAATCTGGGATTTTGCTAAGCTGAACAACTTCGTGTATTGTGACTCAAGATGCGGATTTTGTCGAAAGAAGCCGATTATATGGTTCTCCACCAAAGATAGTATGGTTAAGATGCGGTAACGCACCAACTGCTGATATAGAAAATATCCTTCGCTATGGACAAGAGGCAATTCAAGAGCTTATGGGAAACCCTACGCTACATTGCTTAGAACTGTACTAGGTATTACATACATGCTACCATTGACATCGAGATTGCCTTCAAAGCACTAGTTTATGGCATACAGTGATTTTACCACCTTAATAAGGTTAGAGAAGCCTTTGACTTAGTTATAGAAGAATCTATCGCCTTTCTTGTTATTACCCTTGTGAGGCTTAATAAATATCCCATTCTTGCATGATTTTTTCTCTTTCAGAAATTGCTGATTGGTCTAAACCTTTCCCAAGTGCATATTCCATCTCCGGGGAGAGAATTATATACTTATTTGAGTCAAGCATTATATGTTGCTCAACTTGCTCTTGGGTGAGAATTTCTCGATGTATATAGATTGATAATATTTCGAGGGCAACCTGGAAAGATTGGTAAGGGATTGATGTTAATTTAAATCCAGGAATATGAATATATTTACCTCCATTTTTATGCTGATACATATAACGAATAGGATCGTCATTTCTTTGGGCAGCTTCTAACTGATCGGCAGGTTTTCGACTAGGATAAACTTGGACAGCTTTTTTGAGTTTAATATCTTCAAGTTCCTTAGCCCAAGGAATCCATCTAGCTAGGTCTTGTTTGATTGATTGGCTCACTTCCTTTTCAGTTCTTCCGGTTATTTTTTCCAAATTTTCCAACCAGTCTTGAGGAATATTTATTGAATCAGTATCTACAGGAAAATTTAATTCACTTTGGTTATACTCCCGACCTGAAAAAACCGCGAGAATATCAGAGCCAACTTTAATTATCCCTCCATATTGACCTCTAATTAAGATAATACTTGAGAAGTTGGTGTTGAGTTCAGGTATTTTTTGTTTTAAGGTTAGGGGTATTTTGTATAAACCATAAACTTTGAGCTTGACTAGATTACCTTCTCTGTACTGTTCATTATTCGGTACGGGAATTGGAACTTCTAAACCTGTTGCATAACCAGCATTTATTACTGTATCAAAGCAATGCTGATGACTGCCGTTTATATTTAACTTAATTTTTTCCTTACTTATGTCTATATTGTCAACTCTTTGGTTGTAATTAATTTCGATCAGGTTTTGTTTTGACAATAACTTAAGTAAATTAATCATGTGACAAGCATATTCACCAATATTTAACACAGATTGTCTAACTTGAACTCCTCCAGCAATTTTCTGTCCTGATGAATGAGTTTCACCTAATAAAGACTTGATGGTAGCTTCATCTAGTATCTTGACTAAGTCTTCTGGCTGTCCCCAAAAATTTTCATTTTTGTAGTTGTTTAAGTGTTTCCTGTAAATATCTGTCAAGGCAACAGCAACATCTTTGAAGTTAACACCGGCATCATTGATAGCAGTATTTCCTTCTTCATTAGGAACCAAATAATTTATCTGGTTATCACCAAAAACATATTCAGGCATTAATTTTCTGAATAAGATACTTTGGTTGAAAAAATATTCTAATGTCTTTTGATGTCCCCCATAAACAAAATGATGTAAAATACCTGTATTATTAATCGAAGAGCCTTTATTATTAAAAGCTTTTGACTCTGCCTCAAAAATAGTTACCTGGCCAATTCCTAATCTAGCCAAAATACATGCTGTTGATACTCCCATAGCACCAGCCCCAATAATAGCTATTTTTTGTTGTTGCTGAGGAGGTAAATTAAATATAGTTTTTAACATTCTTATCTTGGAGTAAATGTGGAGTCAAGAGTTCAGGGATTGAACTTATGGTTGGGTAGAGGAACGAGACCCAACACCAGTAACGCTTTGTTGGGTCACGAAGAAAGCTCTACCCAACCTACATTTTTAGGTGTGTCATGCCATTAGTCTCAATCTCCGCGTCCAGCATGTTTAATACATTAGTACTAATGTAATATCTCAATGCATAATACTCAGCTCAGCTCCTAAACTGAGGTGCTGACAGCTGATAAAAAATAGGCTTCCATTGAGATAGCACACAAATTTTTTATTCATTTAACCTCATAATAGAGAACTGTTTGCCAAAATAGTAACGAAATCTGAAGTAGGCTCTGTTGTAATGGAACCGCTCTATCAATACGCCTGGCTGATTCCAGTCCTGCCCTTGGCAGGAGCAATGCTGGTCGGTCTAGGGCTAATTTCAAAAAACAAAGCAACTAACCGTCTGCGGCAGCTTGTAGGCGTGTTTATCGTCTCTGTACTGGGGGCGTCGATGGTTCTCTCCTTTGCCTTGCTCTGGAGTCAAATTAATGGACACGAGCCTTTTACTAGAACCTTTGAGTGGGCTGCAGCGGGAAATTTTCACCTGATGATGGGCTACACCATTGATCACATAACAGCCCTGATGTTGGTGATTGTGACCACAGTAGCCTTTCTGGTGATGATCTACACCGATGGCTACATGGCTCATGATCCTGGTTATGTCCGCTTCTATGCCTATTTGAGTCTATTTAGCTCTTCGATGTTGGGTCTGGTCATCAGCCCCAACCTACTGCAAGTCTATATTTTCTGGGAACTGGTCGGCATGTGTTCTTACTTGCTGATTGGGTTTTGGTATGACCGCAAGGCGGCAGCGGATGCTTGTCAAAAAGCTTTCGTTGTTAACCGTGTGGGGGACTTTGGTCTGCTGTTAGGCATGTTAGGACTTTTCTGGGCAACTGGTAGCTTCGAGTTTGAAGTTATGGGTGAGCGCTTGGAAGTTCTGGTAGAATCCGGTGCCCTTAGTGGTCTGCTGGCAGCACTCTTCGCTGTCTTAGTATTTTTGGGTCCAGTAGCCAAATCAGCCCAGTTTCCCCTACATGTCTGGCTTCCTGATGCGATGGAAGGTCCGACACCAATTTCTGCTCTAATTCACGCCGCAACGATGGTGGCAGCAGGAGTTTTTCTGATTGCTCGGATGTACCCAGTGTTTGAAGGTATCCCAGCGGCGATGAATGTCATTGCTTGGACGGGTGCTGCTACGGCATTTATCGGAGCAACGATCGCTATTACCCAAAATGACATCAAAAAAGGTCTAGCTTATTCCACTATGTCCCAATTGGGATATATGGTCATGGCAATGGGAGTGGGAGCCTATACTGCTGGCTTATTCCACCTGATGACTCACGCTTACTTCAAAGCGATGCTGTTCTTGGGCTCTGGTTCTGTGATTCATGGCATGGAAGATGTTGTCGGTCACGATCCGGTTTTGGCTCAGGATATGCGACTAATGGGGGGATTACGGAAATTTATGCCGATAACTGCCCTAACTTTTTTGGTGGGAACCCTAGCAATTTGCGGTATTCCTCCCTTTGCCGGTTTCTGGTCAAAAGATGAAATTTTGGGCAGCACTTTTCAGGCAAATCCAGTACTGTGGCTTATTGGCTGGCTCACTGCAGGGATAACTGCTTTCTATATGTTCCGGATGTATTTCTCCACCTTTGAAGGAGAGTTCCGGGGTAATCAGATGGAAGTCCGACATCAACTTAAGACTGCTGCTGGGCAAATAGTACCGGCTTTTGGTCCTGGTGCAATGAATGTTCAGGAATTAGCGGCAACAGCTGCTGATGATGAGCATGAACATCACCATCACCACAGTGAATTTCCTCACGAGTCACCCATAACCATGACTTTGCCCTTGCTAGTACTAGCAGTGCCATCAGCCTTAATTGGTTTAGTGGGGATGCCATTTAAGAACTACTTTGAGGAGTTTATCCATCCCTCTGGAGAAACAGTTGCCGAAATAATTGCCCACGAAGAA
>JAAHHL010000710.1 GCA_010672185.1 Caldora sp. SIO3E6
TCTCAACTATCCCCTCTAACCACTGTCTCAAACTCACTGGTGGCTGACTAGGGGTAGCAATTCGAGATTGTCTCAACCGCTGCTGGTATAGTTGTTGTCTCCATTGCTCATTTGCCAGTAAAGCTGCCCATTGCTCAAAAGGAATCGTCAAGCGTGGGGAATAAGGAGTTGGCTGACTCAGCTGTGCCAATAACTGCTCTGCTTGCTGGGTTGCTAAAGTTGGTAGTGGTGCAACTGTTGGCTTTTCCTCTGGGCAAACTTCTCTGCCTACCCACAGGATATTGAGGCTTTCGATTAAATCTTGACTATCTAGGGAGTAACTGTGCTGGAGTTGATCTTTCTTCCCTTGCTTAAGCTTGTCATAGGTAGTAAAACCCCAGATTCGCAGCCAATCTTCATCCCCTTCCAAATTCATCTGCACTGCTAGATAATAGTCAGCTGCCCAACTAGGAATATCTACCCATTCAGCAGGGACACAGAATGGTTCTAAATCAGTAGTTTCGCTGGGAATTAAAACTAATCGGGTATCACCTAACTCAATAGCACAACCATTGACTACTTCCCAGATACCAGAGTTAGCCTGATTATTAGGCCAAATTGAGAGTTTCTCTTCCTGAAAATCCGGTTCTTCTTGCAGCCAGTCAACAAAACCATGCAAACATAGATAGTTGACATAGGCTCTCCAACGGGCAACATCATTAGAGTAGTTGTGTACCTGTTGCCATGCTTGAGCCTGAGCCTGGGGTGATAACTCCAAGCATAACTGTTTCGGATAAGTATTAATTAATTTATCTAAGCTAAGCATTACCCAATTTCCTCCCCTACACTCAATTGTTTGATTAATTATTCGTTAGCCACCTGGCGATTACCCGAGCCACTTTTTTGTGTTCTCGTTTTTGCTCTAGAGAGATATTGATGGTGGTGCTTACCCATTTAAGTAGGTAAGCTAGTAACTGATTTTCCGCCTCCGCTACTTGTTGCTTTACCTGATTTTGTTTAATCTTCATTTGTCTAGCTATTTGAGTTGTATTCCTGATTTGATGGAAATGCCACATTCGCAGTATTTCACTACTTTCTGGAGTTAAATGGTTGTCTAAACCAATCCGCAGCACCGATTCTATTTGAGCTTGATAATGCTGTTTCAACCAGTTGTCGATATACTCGTCTACATTTTGCAGCTCCATCAAGTCAAGGGTTAAACTTTCTTTGACCCAAACTGCTGCGGACTTGAGCAGTTTTCTTTGCAATTTTGTACAGCGACGATTAATTGTTGTCTGATTGAAACCAAGTTGCTGAGCAATACTGGGTTCGCTCAATTCTAGTCCATAGCGGAGTAGCAGCATTTTTGGGTTTTCCTGGTCTTGTGTAAATGTTTCTAATTCATTGAGGAGAACCTGATTAATTCCCTCAACATAGCCTTGCATTTTTTTAGTAGATATTTCTTCTTCGATTATTAACCAAGGCTCGGAGCTTAAGCCTTCATCCCAACGGTTAGACTCCATAAAATAGGTTTCGATATTTTCCCCGAAGTATAAAATTTGAGGAGATGACTTTAAGGCTCTGATACAAGTCTGGATTAATCGCTCAAACTGCTCAGTACTGATAGAGAAGTAATGCAGCTTGCAGTAATCCCTTGCTTCTTGGTACTTAGCCAGATTGGGTTTAAGCCAGCCTTTGGAGGATTTACTGTAAACCTCAAATAAGCAATTTTTGGCAGTCAGATAACGAACCATATTTCCTGGCT
This sequence comes from Caldora sp. SIO3E6, assembly GCA_010672185.1. Lineage (GTDB taxonomy): Bacteria > Cyanobacteriota > Cyanobacteriia > Cyanobacteriales > Coleofasciculaceae > Caldora. Next base: position 1,745 of record JAAHHL010000710.1, read on the forward strand.
TGATGCCCAGAGTTTTGAGTCCTTGTTCCAAATCCCTGACGCTAGCTTGTTTCAAGGAGTACCAAGGAGAGTACTTACCTTGTCCCGTTTCTCGATGGAAAATATCTCGAATCTTGCTAGCTAGCTCTAATTTAAAATGTTCATCTAAAGAATAGGTTTGACTTTTGTATTTTTGGTAAATAAGCGCAATAGCTTTTGGCTCATTGGTGAGGCATTTAGCGATGTGCAGATAATGCTCCCAGGTATTTTGGGGATCGTTGAAATCTCTAAAGGCTTCAAATCTCTCTTTTACCGCTTGATAGAGGGGGGTTTCTAAGTAAGCTGCCAAATGCCACTTAGCCATTTCTTGTTGGTATTCTGGTTTGGTTTCACTTTCATAAGCTTCCAGAAATTCTTGCACTAGATAGGGAGCATTTTCCCCTTGACACATCTGCAAAAACTGGTCATTGTATTCTTGATACAAGCTGATATGGCGTTTCAGAGCAGGTTCAGGTCGCCACTTGAAAAAGCGGATATGTCCTTGACTATTGTCAACAGGAATAAGAAATGTAAAAAATTGTTCGATGAAATTCCGTGGCGGTATTTTCTGGTACATCACTTGACTCTCGTCCAACATCCCTGCATCCCTATCATTTTAAATGGATGTTAGAACACCGATTCAGTAATCAAAGTTGACGAATTGAAAAACTCGACATCAATAAACTTCTTGCAACCCCCCTTAGTCCCCCCTGGTAAAGGGAGGGTTGGGGAAGGGTGAAATATTTGGGCAAGAGGTCTAATACTTTCAGCTGCTGCCATCACTGCTTTAATCCGGGGCATTGCCACTTGATCTACCATAGGAATTAGACGACTCAGGCAGTAGTTGAACTGCTTTTCGGTCAATGGGGCATCTTCCAGAGGACATTTAATCGCTGCTCGAACTTCTCCATTCATTAAATCAGATTCCCACTGCAACAGCTTCGTATTCCAAGATAAAGCTAGTAGTTTATGGAAAATTGACTCTTGAGGCTGATGTTCTTGAGCATCACCAAACAACCGGGGGACATAGAATTGGAGGAATCTGCCATCTTCGTGCAATTGAATAACAATCACAAATTGTTCAACATAAGCCGCCTCAACACTGGTCAACACCCGAAAATTATCCTCATCTACCATATACTTCCAGCGACGGTTGTCGAGGAACTTGGCAATCTGTCTAATTGTAGTGGCCATGAATCTTAACCCTGAATTGTTCTACTAACCTATTGGCTCAATCTGCAATTTTCTATGCACTATGACGGGGGGTGTGGGGAGTGTGGGAGGTGTGGGAGGTGTGGGAGGAAGGAAAGCGAGGGGGATCAACAACGTATTGGACCGACGCTTGGCGTAAACGTTCCACCCAACCTACATTTTTAGCTGTGTCGCGCCACTAGTACATTTGCACTTCATATACAAACGGCCAGCGCTTGCCAGTGATCAACAAACGCCCCTGTTCTTTGTCATAGGCTATCCCGTTTAGTATATTCCTCTCATCTGCTTGGGCAGGATTCGGCAAGTTGGTGGCGTCTACCCACCCCAGAACCTGTCCTGAATCAGGAGCTATAATTGCCAAGCGTCTCTGATGATAAATATTGGCAAAAATCAAACCATGTATATACTCCAAATCATTGATAAGCGATATAGGCTCCTTTTCGTGAACGGTAATAGTCCTCTTGATTTCCAGAGAGCGAGGATCTAGATAGGAAAGTGTCGGTGTTCCATCGCTCATGATCAGAGCGTTGCCATTATGGGTCAAACCCCAGCCTTGTTTTGTCGGTAACCTGAGAGTCTGTACCAAATCGAGATACCGATCGTAGACATAGCAAACCTGTTCGTCATAGGTCAACTGATAGAAGCGATCGTGAAAAAAGCTCAAGCCTTCGGCAAACGAACCGTCTGCCAAATCACGTTGCTGCAATATCTGACCATTTTGAAGTCTAACTCGGCGCAAGGAAGAGCGTCCAACAAGATCACTCGGTGGGCTGGTTGGAGTTCTACGCCATAATCCAGTACTTTCATAGAGGATATCTTCTCCATTTTCACGGACAAAGACCAGCCCTTGGGTAGAAGCTAGGGTGTCATGAGGATAAGCCTTTACGACTCGCAATGAAAAGTATGTGGGCACACCACAAAAACGGTATTCCAGATTACTCAATTTGTCTGAGAGAGAAATTCGTGACATGAGGGACTCCTTGCGCGAGACTCAGCGATCGCACAGATAGACCAAACAGTAAGATTTCAATCCCTATTAGGGCGTGCCTTCAAAGTCAATATTTGATGTAGGGGCGAAGCATTTGGGTGATAATTTATCGGTACAACCCAAATTATACAATCCAAATGCTGTGCTGCTACGCACACGCTACGCGAACGCACTACATTTTCTCATTCTAAATTCTAAATTCTAAATTCCCCACCTGTTTCTAACCCACCATTTTAGCTGTGTCGGTCTACTAATGGAGTGACACAGCTAAAAATGTTAATAGAGTAGTGCGAGCATCTTGCTCGCTTTTTACCTCTAGCGAGCGAGACGCTCGCACTACCGAAAATCTAACCCACCATTTTAGCTGTGTCGGTCTACTAATGGACAGACACACCTAAAATGGTAGAATAGAACTCCCTTGAAAATACTTTGATAAATTATGGGTAGGGGTCGT
>JAAHHL010000711.1 GCA_010672185.1 Caldora sp. SIO3E6
GGGAGATGGGGAGATGGGGAGATGGGGAGATGGGGAGATGGGGAGATGGGGAGATGGGGAGATGGGGAGATGGGGAGATGGGGAGATGGGGAGATGGGGGAGACAAGGTAGATATTTACAATCACCAATTCCCAATTCCCGATTCCCGATTCCCAATTCCCAATAACAAATGACAAATGACAAACAACAAACGACAAACAACAAACGACAAACAACAAACAACAAACTTAATTATCGTTAATTTTTTCTTAACCCAATGAATTGGTTTTCTTAACCCAATGGATTCATAAAAACTGTATCTTTTTTACAGGACATATGCGAGAAAGTGTAAGGCTTTACATATGCTAAAAAATGTAAGGCTTTTCTTGTATAGTAAAGAGCGAAAACATCGCTGATTAAATCAAGTTGTGTTTTTCTAGAATCTATTCGGTGTGAGGACTACAAGGACGTTATGTCAAAAATTTTCTGGAATAGTTTGAAAATCACCCCAGCTCTTTTGGGAGCATCCTTATTGGTTACCAGCAGCACCTATGCTGCCGAGGTTGCACCAGAAGAAGCAGCTAACACAATCAATGAAGCTATTGGCACAGTAGAACCTATAGCGGAATCCTTCTCGACTTCTGATAATGAAGTGTTGGATTTGGCAGAAAATAGCCTCTTAGCTCAGCAGCTACCAGCTTCAGACAACACCAATCAAGTTTTAGACCAGATCGAGTCCTACAGTGAAGGACTTTACGAAGAGGGGGAGACTGAAAGTCAATCTCAGCTCACCAGCATCACTGAGCTTACCGACGTTTCCCCAGGAGACTGGGCTTACGAAGCTCTACGGGAGTTAGTGGAAGATTATAAGTGTATCGTGGGATATCCCGATCGCACCTTCCGAGGTAATCGTCCTACTAGCCGTTACGAATTTGCTGCTGGTTTAAGAGCTTGCTTAGACCGGATTCAGGAACTCATTGTTGATGGTGGTGGAGTTACTGAAGAGGACTTGGAAATACTCAGAGCCTTGATTCAGGAGTTCGATGCAGAACTAGCTGTGTTAGGAACTAGGGTAGATAACCTAGATGCACGGGTCGCATTTTTAGAAGACCATCAGTTCTCTACTACTACCAAGCTTAAAGGTGAAGTAATCTTTGCGATCGCAGATGCTTTTGGTGACGATTTTGCTGTGGCTAGTCCTGGTACACCAACTCAAGACATTGATGCCAACACTATCTTTGCCGACCGGGTACGTCTGAACTTCGAGACTAGCTTTACGGGAAAAGATAAGCTGAGAACTCGTTTGCAAGCCAGAAACATGACGCAGTTTGACGAAAGTATTACTGGCACAAGAATGAGCCGCTTGTCTTTTGATGACAGCGAGAGTAACGATATTCGTATTGGTGAGCTTTGGTATCGCTTCCCTATCGGTGACAATATCATGGTTCAAATTGACGCCGATAAAGCTGAGTTTCAAGACACTGTAATTAATACAGTTAACCCTCTTTTCCAAAGTAGTGGTAGTGGTGCGATTTCCCGTTTTGGACGATTCAACCCCATCTACCGCAACCGCGATGGTGGTGGTGCAGCAGTCACCTTTGATCTAGGTGAATTTGCAGAACTTTCAGCAGCTTACATTGCTGATGAAGCAAGTAGTCCCACTGAGAGTCGAGGACTATTTGACGGTACCTACAAAGCTCTCGGTCAGCTGACTCTAAAACCTACTGACAATATAACTCTTGCTGGAACCTACGCTCACTCCTACTACCGAGGAGGAAGAGTCAGGATTGCTGGCGATACAGGTAGTGGTTTTGCCAATTTCCCCTTTGCTGGTAATAACAATTATGCCACTTCTGCTAATGAGTATGGTGTCCAGGCAAACATTAAGTTTGGCAAACTCTCTATTGGCGGTTGGGTAGGTTACCAAAATGCCATTTTGGAGGAAACCGGTGTATTCACAACCAATGGTGACCTAATACCAAGAGGAACTGACAGGGATATTTGGAACTGGGCTGCCAATATCGGCATTGTAGACGTAGGCAGCAAAGGCAGTAAGCTTGGCTTCATCTTTGGTATGCCACCTCGCGCCCGTGGTAGTGAATTACCCGGTGGTGTTAATCGGGATAGTGACACCACATACCACATTGAAGGCTTATACCGCTATAAGCTCAGCAAAAATATCTCTATTACCCCTGGTGTGCTGGTATTGATCAATCCAGAGCACAACGACAACAACGGCACCATTTTTGTAGGAACTATCCGCACAGTCTTTAGTTTCTAATCCCTTTGATTTAAAATTTAGAAAGAATGTGAGCTTAAGCTGGCGAGGAGGCAATTATTCTCGCCAGTTTTGTTATTTGTTGTTGGTTGTTAGTTGTTGGTGAACAAGTAATTAAGTTATCGGGCTATCCCTCCCATGCCTAGGAGCAATGGGCTTACCGACGCTTTCGGCAAATAGGAAGACTCCGAAGTTGAGCTTGAACTGTAGACGGAAAGCGGAAATTTGGTGAATCTATATATCACGATAACTGAGTTTTTCCGCAAAAGTTTCTTCCTATAGATGGAATTGAATTATGCGCCAACTCAAAATCGGTGTGTGCTGAACCCACCCCTAATATCATGTCCGGTTGAATCTTATCGTTAAAGGTTGACGCGGCGCGGGGACGAGTCGAAGTTTTTATCGTAAGGGATTAGGCGGACATGATATAACCCCTCCCAATACTGCTCGGTTAAGAGAGTGTGGGGAGTGTGGGGAGTGTGGGGAGTGTGGGAGGTGTGGGGAGTGTGGGAGGTAAGAAAGCTGAGGGAGAGGGATTCGAGCTTATCCGAGCAGTATTGTAACCCCTCCCAGGAGCAGGGCTAATTCATTGTCAACAGAGAAAAATTAAGACGGCCTACTGGACTGACACACTGAAAATGGTGGGTTAGAAACAGGTGGGGAATTTAGAATTTAGAATTTAGAATTTAGAATTTAGAATGAGAAAATGTAGTGCGAGCGTCTCGCTCGCTAGAGGTATATAAAAAGCGACCAAGATGTTTGCGCTACGCGCACGCTACGCGAACGCACTACATCTATTCCATCATTTTAGCTGTGTCACGCCACTACTGCTATCCACGGGTATTATTCAGCAAGGCATTGACATTTTGTCAATCAGAACAGTAAAGTGGCAAATCATCACGAAAACCTTGTATTTCTTGACAAGGAGTTAAAGCGATCGCTTAGTACAACACCAATACCTCAAAACTCACCTACCACCTGCCACCTACCACCTACCACCTATTCTTTCCCCGAAAGTTACGACTTCCTGAAGCAAGCCCTAAGTATGACACGACTTTTTGCTCTTAGTATTGTCTGTTGCCATTTCCTGCAAATATTTCTCTAAAGCTAAGGCAGCAGATTGCTCAAAACCAGTATTAGCATCAGTCACAATAACTGGAACATGGGGTGGATAATGCTCTCTAATATCATCAATTGCGACCCAAGGCTCATCTGATGCATTATTGAGCCGTAAGAACTCCAGAACCTCTTGATGCCGGAGGTAGGGAAGTTTATGGATAATTTTTGGGTTCAAAAAAGGTGTAAACCCAACTACTCGCTGAGCAATACTTGGAGAAAACAAAGCATGAACTACTTCAAAGGGAAACACCTCTTTCCAGGAAGATGAGATCACCACCAAAACTTGTGGGTATCGCTGTAAAACAGCTTCAAACATCTGTAGACAAGTAGGCTCAAATCTCACAAGGTCTTCTTTACTAACTGGAAAAGTAAACTTATCAGGAACGAGAACACCATTGATATCCATAAATATCCACATTTTTTGAAGTAATAAGTAATAAGTAATAAGTAATAAGTCAAGAGTTTATTAGGGATTCTTCAGTTAAAGTACAAGGTTTTCGAGCCAAAAGATCCTAAAATTTTGATTTTTTTGCCAATAACCTGTCTCAAACTCTTGATAGCTACGGTTTCTGCCTTTATTCAGCAAGTCCGAAATAACCCACCAGTTTGAGATTGATATAATCCTTACTCTATAAGCATTCTTAATTCTTAATTCTTAATTCCGCGCAGCGGCACTAGGGCATCCATTCCAAAACAATTCCTACTCTACTATCTTTTTCCGCTATAGAATTCTGTTTTTGGAGATCTGTAGATATCCGCAAATTTTGAGTCATGGCATAACCAAACGAGAGGGTTGTTATCCCCACTTCTTCACTACTACCAGGAGAAACAAAAGATTGGGTGAGAGAAACATCCGCTGCACCAGAGCGAGATAAAACCAATAACAGCCGTATACCGACATTAGGGCCATCTGTAGAAAACTCCCCAGAGGTGAGATTGCGGTAGCCAACTACTGGAGCGACATTAAGATAACCTCCCAAAGGCAGTACATAGTAACGCAGTTCTCCGCCAAAAGCCTCACGCTTATCGTTAAACGAAG
>JAAHHL010000712.1 GCA_010672185.1 Caldora sp. SIO3E6
TTGGCGGCAAATATTAATTATGATTATGAATGGACAATTTTTAACAAGAACAGCTCATCATTATTCCAGGCTTAAATAACTACATAATCCATTGGTTGTTTTTGGCTGACTTATTCAGCAGACCCTATGTAGGGCTTGCTGCATAAGTGTGTAAGCCATGCCAGATAAGGATTTCAGCCGTTAATAAGCCAAGTATTGTACAAGGAAATGTATCAAATGGGCTCAAAAAGCTGGCATTGTTGTGGAAAATCCCTGGGTAATCTTCAAGCTGAAAGCTGACAGCTGACAGCTGAAAGCTAAAAACCGATAACTAAGGACTTATTCAGCAGACCCTATGTAGCTTTTTATACTGAAAATCAGCAACTGAGACAGCGTTGTGGAAAATCCCTGGGTAATCTTAAAGCTGAAAGCTGAAAGCTGACAGCTGAAAGCTAAAAGCGGAATGTGGGTTTTAGGTGATAGGTGCCAGTCATTTTCTTTGCGGCTATAATAAACTCATATTTTAAGTTGATTAATTTTTTGTATAGCAGTCGCCAGGGCGGTTAAGACATTCTCAGGTAAGGCAAGTTAACAAGGGGCTGCCATCCCCTTGTCCTAATCGCCTTGGCGGTTGCTATCAGGAACAATCGACTTTTGAGTTTTATAGGAAAGTGGTATGAGCTTGATGAAAAGTAAAATGATTGTTAATCTAGGCACTTCTCAAAAACACCAAACTCAACCGCTTACGGGTTTTATTATACTAAGTATTATTACTGCTGTACCTACAACTGTAAGAGCGCAAATACCTACTATTACCCCTATCCCTCCCACTGAAGTCAACACAGAATTACCTAAACAATTATCATTCCCTGAGTCTAACCCTCCCGGTAGAATTAATCCACCCTTACCAGTTCCTGATCCTGCTACTTCCACGGGAATTAATACAGCACCAGTGAGGCAATTACGACCTTGTGTATCTGTCAACTCTAGTGGCATTAATACAACACCAGTCGAAGAGGCTTATCTTCTCGGAGCAGGGGATCAAGTGACTGTGAATGTTTTTAATGTCCCCGAATACAGTGGTGAGTTCAGGATATTAGTGGATGGTACGCTCAACTTGCCAGCAATTGGTAATGTTTCTGTCCAGGGATTGACCATCCCAGCCGCCAATGCCAAAATTACCAATCTATACAATAGCATTCTCAAAAGACCTCTGGTTACCCTAACACTTGTGGTGGCACGTCCCATGACCATTGCTATAGCTGGGGAAATTAATCGTTCTGGTGCTTACACCATACCCCTAACCGACGAGAATAATTTTCCCAAGCTAACTGAAGCAATCAACTTAGCTGGGGGTATTACCCGTGCAGCAGCAGTTCGTGAAGTGCGTCTTCGCCGTCGCAATGCTGCACCTTGTAATCTCAATCTCTGGGACTTGTTCCAAAATGGCAATCTTAGTCAAGATATTAGCTTGAGGGATGGAGACGAAATTTTTATCCCTACTACTATTACTGTGGACACAGTAGAAAACAGCCTTTTGGCAACTGCCAGCTTTTCTCCAGAAGAAACCAGACCTGTTAAGATTGCCGTCGTTGGAGAAGTAGAACGCCCAGGACCCTATATCGTTTCCGGAACCACTGACGCTGTTGCTGAAGGTGGAGGACCTGGAGATCCACCAAGAATAGCCCAAGCTCTTCAAGCTGCTGGGGGTGTTACCCAACTAGCGGATATGCGCAATATACAGCTACAGCGTCTCACCAAAAGTGGTTTCCAACAAGTGATTAATGTTGATCTGTGGCAATTGTTGAAAGGAGGAGACTTCTCTCAAAATATTCTGTTGCAGGAAGGAGACTTGGTAGTAGTACCCACAGCCCAAGAGCCTTTTGCTGATGAACTAACTGAATTGGCTGATTCGAGCTTGGCTCCTGAGTTTATCGAAGTCAATGTAGTTGGGGAAGTAGATAATCCTGGAGTGGTAGAAGTTAGACCTAACGCACCCCTGAATGACGCCATCTTAGCTGCTGGGGGATTTGATAAAGTTCGTGCCAACCGAGGTTCTGTCGAATTGATTCGCCTCAACCGCAATGGCACGGTGCAAACGCGGAAAATATCAGTAGATTTTGAATCAGGAGTCAATGAGGAAACCAATCCTCCCCTACGCCCCGATGATATAGTTGTAATCAACCGTTCTGGTCTAACTACTTTTACAGATACCGTAGGTCAGATCCTAGACCCCCTCGATTCCCTATTTAGCATATTCGATATCTTCCGGGGTTTCTCTGAAGGTTTCCCAAACGACGATGACGACAATAATAACGACGACAACAATAATAATTGATAATTGATAATTGATAATTGATAATTGATAATTGATAATTGATCAATCCGGTTTAAAGCTTCTCTTTTGAAGAAGAAAAAAGTGCTAATAGACTTCCTTGTATTCAATCAAGCAAGGTTTTAACCTTCTTGTCATTATCCATTATTAATTATTCATTATTAATTATTCATTAATGCTGCTAAGCTTGCCAATTCACTAACCGAGCATACAAATAAGCAATTAACTCTGAAATTATCTTCCGTACACCTGTACTGTAAGTCCACCAATATTTGGGGTCATAATCAATGGAGTTAACTGCAATGACTCCCACTTCGATATCGGGAGCCAGTCCCTGTTTATAGATGAGCCAGCTGCGGCGGGCATGAGTATCATCAGTATAAACATTGATTGACTTAATGGGCGAATTGGAAGCTGATATCCATTCTCGTAGAGCTATGGCGGCTGCTGCAGTACGATCTTTTTGAACTGGTGGCGCTGGCACGGCGACTAGTTTATCTTCGTCAAAACCTAAGGTAATCAATGTTGCCGCTGCAAGTTCTGCAAAGTTATTATATTCAGCAAGATAATATCCTTTCGACAAAGGTGATCCTGTGGTGATCAACATTTGGTAATTACCCCGTTCAAATTCCGCGATCGCTTTTTTAATTGAATTGTCTGGAATCCAGCCTTCAACTACCAACACATCTGCTTCAATCGGAGCATTTAAGGCAAGAAAGGGGTGTATATGAGTTACACAAAACAACAATAAAGCAGTCAAGCACAGGAGAAGGAGTACCCATCCCTGCAAAGTCAACACCCACTTCTGTTGCAATTGGACTAAACCCATAATGGAAAACTTTTTAGCAGAACGGCTGTTGTTCGACATTGGTTTCTTGATTTGCAAAACATCCTCACTGATATTTTTCCTACCAAGATCTGTTTCCCTCTCCTAACTCGGAGACTCCTGAACCTCACAAACAATTTTTCTAGCAAACCCCAATTTCTAAGATATGTATAGTTTATCTGAGGGCAAATACTCACCGCAACCAAGTTGCAGTATGGCATATGGAGTCATTGGGGATGCTCAAAGAGTCCCCATACTGCTCGGTTAAGAGAGTGTGGGGAGTGTGGGGAGTGTGGGGAGTGTGGGAGGTAAGAAAGCTGAGGGAGAGGGATTCGAGCTTAACCGAGCAGTATTGAAAAGAGTCCTTGTCGATCAAGTACGCCTGTACTACAATAAAGAAAAGAGGAATTTGACCGTCGGCTGACTTCCGAAACCCACGAAAATTTAAGGTTATTACCCCATGAAGAAGCACTATATCCTCAGCATCAATCCCCATGCCCAGTACGACTGGGAGCAGTGCATCTTACGCGATCCGATTACAGCAGAACGCCCAGATTTTAACAGCTTGATTGCCCAAGCTGTTGGAGATGACGCTGGTTCTTATCTAATAGCAGTCAATATAGAAGTCCAAGTTTTGGAACAAGTCCCAATTTCCCAACCCCAAAAGGCAACCGTTGAAATAGCACCAGTAGTTATCAAACCTCAACCATCCGAGTTAGTTGCTTAATGGTGCGACACACCTAAAAATGTAGGTTGGGTGGAACGTTTGCGTAGCGTCTCCGAAGGAGAAGTGAAACCCAACACAATATCCTCCGGAGTTGGGTTTCGCTATCGCTACACCCAACCTACTTATTCCCTCATTTTAGGTGTGTCAGTCCACTACTGGACTGACACACCTAAAATGGTGATTTAGAGACAAGGGGGACAAGGGGGACAAGGGGGACAAGGGGGACAAGGGGGACAAGGGGGACAAGGGAGATAGGGGAAAAATCTAGATTTATAGGTATTATAACCGATATGATAAGTTCTCCTTGTATCTTACTTATTACTTATTACTTATTACTTATTACTTCAAAACCCGTTTCTAACCCACCATTTTAGGTGTGTCAGTCCAGTAGTACCGTGACACACCTAAAATAGTGAAATAGATTTTTGGCTTAAATCCTTGATTTATAAGCATTATAACCGATAGGATAAATTCTTAATGCCTTCTTACTTGTTACTTTTTACTTGTTACTTTTTACTTCCCTACCCGTTTCTAACCCACCATTTTA
>JAAHHL010000713.1 GCA_010672185.1 Caldora sp. SIO3E6
ACCAGGTATTTACCGACAATGGTGCAAGGTTCTTGAAGCCAAAAATGCAAAAACCTTGGACTATTTTGGCTTGCCATAGGATTGAAAGCCTTGTCTGGTATGGCTTACACACTTATGCAGCAGACCCTAATTACAGCTTCTGAGCCATTGAAAAAAATAGAGACGGCAAAGGCTGATTTGACTTCTAGTCTCAACGATTTTATAGGCTTTGGGGTGGCTTCATGGGTTATAAAAACTCTGATCCGGAGAAAAACACGCCTATTTTTTACTCTATCGGTACTCGATAAAAGCCTTGATATACAGGAGGTTCAGCCATTATTGTTACCCCGTCAGCTTTCCAGTGGAGCCTGACTTTTCCTGAGTAAAACTAGACTCAAAGCTATTCTACTAAACGATTTTCCAAAGCAAACCGAACTAGTTCCGCTCGTTTACTGGTGTCAGTTTTTCTGAGGAGATTACTGACGTACTTTTCTATTGTCCGGTGACTAAGATGAAGATTGCTACCAATTTCGACATTTGATTGACCTGTAGTCAGTAAATCCAAAACTTCCTGTTCACGATTCGTTAAATGGAAAGTATTGACCTTGGAAGCACTCCCGTCATGCTGTTTGTTTTCTTGGCTTTTAATCGGAGCTGAAGCTGGTGTTTTTTCCTGAGGTGTCTTAGTAGATTTTTCTGACATTCCTTGAATAGCTCCTCTTGAGGAAAAGCTTATCTCTGCTTGCATCATCGTCGCTCGCTCCAAGAGATTGCGAATTACTGCGCCCAATTCCTCCATCTCAAAAGGTTTGGGTAGATACAAGTCGCACCCCAACTGATAGCCACGAATTCGCTCTTCCGTGCTACCAAGCTCTGTTAGAAAAACAACTGGTAACAAACGAAATGCTGGTTTCTGACGGACTTGCCGCACCAACTCGTATCCATCCATGCGAGGCATATTGATATCTGTGACAATCATATGAGGATGGTAGGTTTCAATCATCGACAGCGCCTGCTGACCATCTTCAGCAGCAATCACTGAGTAGCCTGCCATCTCCAAGTAATCACTGACAGAGAGACGGGTACCTAAATTATCATCTGCAACTAGGATGATCAAGGGCATGGAGTACTGAAATAAAAGCCAACTTTATGACAGCAGGGGTCACCTGTTATAACCGAAGGATTAACGGGCGTAAATGCCACCAGAAACTAAATTGAGCAATAAAGTTTTTGGAGCATGGTGAGCGTAGCTCAGCAAATCATCATTTTGATAAGTACTTTCAAGAAACAAGGGGTGGAGGGTGAAGGATAAAATACATCCGACCGTCCCCCCATTTTCCTATTGTCCCATATCAAAACTAAACTGATCGTGCTCAGGAGTTAAATGTTAGATGGTAGAAACCAGCAAACTGCTTGGTTGACCCAAATTTCCTTCTAAAACCACAGTCCGTTGATTGGTATGAAGGTGGCGTAGAATTTGGTAAATTGCTTCGATTTTGTCAGATGCCTCAGCTTTCTGAGCCAATGCTAACAGAGATATTGGCGCACCTTCATCCTGTAGCACTTGGATCACCCTTTGCTGCAAATCCAGAATCGCTGCAGCGGCTTTCTTACCAGCTTCTACTCCTGGTTGGTGGTAGGCATTGATATTGACCAAGAAACCATAAAGACCAACAGCACGTTCATACAAAGCAATTAATGCTCCCACTATCCGGGGATTAACTTGAGGAATCGTAACTGTGATAGAATCTCGCTGATTTTCGTACAAAGCCTGCCGAGTTCCTTGCAGCAAACCAGATAGATAGTCTCCTGAAGTTACCCCTGGCTCTACTTCAGGAGAGCTTCCCTGACGGTCTTCTAAAACTTCAATGAAGGTGACGAAGAAATTGGAAACTCCTTCTCTTAGCTGCTGTACATAGGCATGTTGGTCAGTTGTTCCTTTATTACCATAGACAGCAATCCCCTGGTAAACTGTGTTTCCATCTAAGTCTTTCTCCTTGCCCAGAGATTCCATAACCAACTGTTGCAAGTAGCGAGAAAACAGCAACAAACTGTCTTTGTAAGGCAAAACTACCATATCTTTCTCCCCTTTACCCTTCCCTGCAAAATACCAGGACAGGGCAAGTAAAGCAGCCGGATTTTCTCCAATCTTGGGTATTCGAGTCGCAATGTCCATTTCCTTCGCACCGGCAAGCATATCGCGGATATTAATTCCTTGTAAAGCCGCTGGAAGCAATCCCACTGCTGAAAGTTCTGAGGTGCGTCCTCCAATCCAGTCATACATGGGAAAGGTTGCCAGCCAACTTTCAGATTTAGCCAGTTGATCCAGTTTACTGTCTTTGCCTGTAATTGCTACCGCATGACGACCAAATTCCAAATTTTGGGCTTCGTAGGCTTTTTTCACCTCAATCATGCCGTTGCGGGTTTCCGGTGTCCCCCCAGACTTGGAGATTACTAAGACTAGGGTGCTGGAAAGTCGGTCTTTTATCCCGGCAAGCACAGAATCAATGCCAGCGGGATCTGTATTGTCAATAAAGTGAATTGCCAGAGGCGGGAAAACTGGTGCAAGAGCGTCAGCCACAAATTGAGGTCCAAGGGCGGAACCACCAATTCCGATGGAAAGAACATCAGTAAATTTTGAACCGCCATCGGTGAGGATAGCACCACTATGGACTTTTTGAGTAAAGTCTTCAATCTGTTCTAGAGTACTGAGGATCTCTTGTTTGAGTTGAGGGTTTGGTGCTAAGTCAGGAGTTCTTAACCAATAGTGACCAACCATGCGGTTCTCGTCAGGGTTAGCAATAGCTCCTCCCTCCAGAGTTTCCATCTCCTTAAATGCTTGCTCAAACCTTGGTTTCATACCCTCGACAAAAGTATCATCAAACCTCATACGGCTGACATCAAGGTACAATTCCAAACCTTCATGGTAATAAAGCCAGTCTTGGTAGCGTTGCCAGAGTGCAGCAGCGTCCATAAATAACCCTCTTTCCTTCTGTCTTTACCAACCACAAGTTTAAGTGGTCAGTTGTTCATCTGTCAGTTGCTTTACTCCTCCCGTTCCTTACCTGGTAGTGAAAAAATTTTTCATCGGGACTGCCTTCATCGCAATTGGATATTTTTTTATTGGGAAGTTATGTCATCAACTTCTGATAAATTAATGCTAGTACTGGTCAATAAAGATTGCCCTCGTCTCAAATAATAGGCTACATATTCATGGGAAAACCAGCTAAAGATTTACCGTCCGCTCCTGTACAGCCACCACCTCAGAAAATCTTTTTTTCAAGTCTTCTCAATGGTTGGACGGCACTAGTAATGGCGATCGCATTTTTAGTAGCGACCCCAGTACTATTTGTGTTGAGTAATGTATTTGTTGACTCTGGGGATATTTGGAGTCATCTGGCTGAGACTGTCTTGTGGCGTTATATTACCAACTCATTGTTGCTGATGATTGGTGTCGGTTGCGGTGTGCTAGTAATTGGTGTCGGCACAGCATGGTTGGTAACCATGTGCTCCTTTTGGGGCTCTCGTATATTTGAATGGGCGCTACTACTACCATTAGCGGCTCCTGCCTATGTACTTGCTTACACCTACACTGATTTCTTGGACTATGCTGGTAGAGTACAGACAGAGCTTCGTGAGCTATTTGGCTGGGGTTATGGAGACTACTGGTTTCCCAATATCCGCTCCATTGGTGGTGCGATCGCGATGTTGATACTAGTACTATATCCCTATGTATATTTATTGGCCCGTGTTGCCTTTTTAGAGCAATCAGGATGTACTTTAGAAGCTAGCCGTAGTCTTGGTTGTGGCCCTTGGCGTAGTTTTTTTACCATTGCTTTACCCTTAGCACGCCCTGCGATTGTTGCTGGTTTAGCCCTAGTCTTGATGGAAACCCTCAACGATTTTGGTACAGTACAGTATTTTGGTGTCGAAACCTTTACCACTGGTATCTATAGGACTTGGTTTGGCTTAGGAGAAAGAGCAGGAGCAGCTCAGCTAGCAGCTTTTCTCTTATTATTCATTCTGTGGCTAATTTTACTGGAGCGTTGGTCAAGAAGGCAGGCACGATATTATCAAAACACAGGAACACAACGCCAAATGTCTAGCTATCAACTGGGGTGGCTCCAGGCTTTAGGTGCTTGGTGGAGTTGTTTTATACCCTTGTTTCTGGGTTTTTTGCTACCAGCAGCAATCCTGTTGGAGATGACTATTAAAAATGCTACAATTACCTTTGATGAGCGCTTTTGGGACTTTGCTAAAAATAGTTTTATACTAGCAGTAACTACTGCTATTTTGGGAGTAGTAATTGCCTTAGTTATGGCCTATGGATTACGGCTGCGTCCTAAAATATTAATGCGTTTTGCCGTTCAAATAGCTTCAATGGGCTATGCAGTCCCAGGTTCAGTAATTGCGGTAGGTATCCTCATTCCCATTG
>JAAHHL010000714.1 GCA_010672185.1 Caldora sp. SIO3E6
CTATTTTATCTGTGTTGGTCCAGTAGGGTGCGTTAGCGTAACAACGTGAAGCGTAACGCACCACCCATCAGTGATCGCTTGGCTAGCTGATTTATAGAGTAATTTCCTTCCCCTTGTATCCTAGGACTCTACCTTTTGTCCTCATTCTCAGGATAGAATGTGTTAGTAGATTTTAGGACTTCCCGTGAAATCTCAGTACTGCCATTCTGAGTGTAACAGTCCAAGCGAGAAAGATAAATATATGGATAAGGTAGATGATGAAACTATTTGGATAGTCACTGCTGATACTCCTCTAACCAGTAAAGATGGCGGAGAAAAAGCTGGAAATGATTCGGGAAATCCCTTTGATGAGAGTCCAGTTCCAACCAAGAGAGGAACTAGAGGCGCTAGGCTCAGTGTCCGGAAACTAGAGGCAGAAATGTCCAAATTTCTGGGAGTAGTAGGTGGCTTGTTCAATCGTGCCCAAAAGCAAGTTAACCAGCAATCTGGACTCAAGTTGGATGAAATTGAGCTATCGGTGGAAATTAGTGGTGAAGGGGAAGTGAAGTTGTTGGGAACTGGCGGCAAAGCAGGAACTAAAGGTGCGATAACTCTTAAGTTTAAACGGGTTGAATCTTAGAAGGTATGAACCACAGAGACACAGAGAGCACAGAGAGAAGAACATTCTGAAGATAGGATGGCTGATTGGGCGCTGGTTATTGGTATCAACTACTATCATCGGTTGCGATCGCTCAAGTATGCTGAGCGAGATGCGGCATTAGTGCAAGATTTTTTCGCTCAGGAAGCTAAGTTTCAGAAGATTTTCTACTACTCAGATAACTCTCCAGAATTTATTGCTCCTGACGGTTCTTCCCAAAACACCCAACCTACTTATGCCAATCTCCGGTCTTTCCTGTTAGACTTTTTTGCCAAACCTCGACTAAAATCTGGGGATAACTTTTGGTTCTTTTTCAGTGGTCATGGTATTCGGCATCAAGACCGGGATTACCTCATGCCTTGTGATGTCCACCCCAGAGATGTAGAAGCTACAGCTATTCCTATCAACTATATAACTGAGCGATTGCGCCGTTGTGGTGCGGATAATGTGGTGCTGTTGTTAGATGCCTGCCGTAATGAAGGGAGCAAAAGTGGTTTAGGAATCGGAATGGAGCCACATCAAGGAGTGATTACTATTTCCTCTTGTGCCCCCTCGGAAACTTCTTATGAGATTGAAGAAATTCAACAAGGTGCGTTTACTTATGCTTTGCTAGAATCCCTGCGAATTCAGGGTGAAGGTAATTGTGCGACGGTGGAGCGATTGTACAATCGTCTACGGTATCGAGTTACTGAGATTAATGACTATTATGGTAAGACTCGACAAACACCTTATGCGATCGCGGAACCTGCCAGCAAGTACCATTTAATTCTGTTACCCAGGCAGGCAACGGAGCAAGATATCGCGACATTGAGAGAAGATGCTCAAGATGCTGAACTTGAAGGAGATTTCCAATTAGCGGAGCAGTTATGGATACGAGTGTTGGCTTTGTCTCCCGCAGATCCTAAAGCACTGAAGGCTCTGAAGCGGATTTGGGTAAAATTAGAAAGTACAGCAGTACCAACTAGACCTCAACCCACCCAAGGGTCGGGAACCAAGTCACAAGATATTACACCCTCCCCAAAGAAGCAAGGAGTACTCAAACTCCAATCCTTTGGCTTTGATGTGGTAACGATAGATTCTCAAGGTAAAGAAATCAATCGAAATCGCCGTCAAGCAGAATTTTTTGCAGAAAATTTGGGCAATGGAGTAACGCTGGAGATGGTGGCAATTCCCCGTGGCAAATTTATGATGGGTTCGCCACCTAGTGAGAAGGGGCGAAGAGAGTCTGAAAGTTCACAGCATCAAGTAACTGTTCAACCCTTCTTTCTGGGCAAATATCCGGTAACTCAGGCACAGTGGAGGGCAGTAGCAGCCTTACCTCAAATTAATCTCGACTTGAAGGTTGATCCATCTGAGTTTAAAGGTGATGAACTTCCTGTAGAAAAAGTCTCTTGGCACGATGCTGTTGAATTCTGTGCCAGACTATCAAAAAAAACTGAACGCACCTATAGGTTACCAAGTGAGGCGGAATGGGAATATGCCTGTCGTGCTAAAACTACTACCCCCTTCCACTTTGGAGAGACAATCACCAGTCAACTAGCCAATTATCGCGATACTGAAACTGTCATTGAAACTGTCATTGAAACTGTCATTTTTAAGATAAAGGGGAACTCTTTCAGTTTTGAGGGAGAGGAGAAATATCGAAAGACAACCACCCCAGTTGGACATTTTCAAGTAGCTAATGTCTTTGGACTCTACGACATGCATGGGAATGTTTGGGAGTGGTGTGCAGACAGTTGGCACAATAACTATCAAGGTGCGCCAACAGATGGTAGTGCCTGGAATAATGATAATAATAATGATTATCGGCTGTTGCGGGGCGGCTCCTGGGTCACCTATCCTGAGTACTGCCGTTCTGCGTTTCGCAGCAACACTTATCCGAGCGATTCGCACCGCAACTCTTTCGGTTTTCGTGTGTTGTGTGAGGCGACGTGGACTTTGTAACCCTTTACCCTCTTGCTCTCTTGCCCTTTTTCCTCTTTTCTTTATTCTCTGCGAGGCTCGCGAGCAGAAAAAATTTTTTTGCAGTTAGATCCCCGACTTCTTCTTCCGGTTTATCGAATTAATTACAGGTTCAATCGAGAAGTCGGAGATCTTAAGCGTTCGCCAAAAGGTCATCTGTTGTCACACCACCTTGATGCCGAATAATCCCAGATTCACTTCTTAAACGATCCATATAAATTCGCAAAGCATCTTCATCATCTTGATGGGACAAAACGTATTCCCTCAATTCCCTACGTTGCATTGTCTGAAAGTCAAACTTCTGTGTCAAAGCAGTACCTTTATATATGGGCGCACACTTTTACCATTATGAAGTCATATTAGCAAAAAATTAGGACAATTGCAACCAAAAAAGAAAAAAACCTAATACCCATTGGTGACGGAAGCGATCGCGAGTTCTAGCTCCCTGATACCAAATCCGGTTCTCATAGTACGTGAAAAATAATTCAAAGTCCCCCAGAATTGGGGGACTTTAGGGGGCTAAGTAACACGCTTGTTCTCAACCGAATTTGGTATGACTTCTTCTTCGAGTTTATCGAGTGAATTACAGCAGATCTTGCACCATTCTCAATTAGGCCTAAAACCCACCGGTCGTTTAAACGACCGGCTAATAGATCAAGTCCACTTAAGTGGACTAAAACCCTTACCCAGTCGTCTTTAGACGACTTGAGCTGTGAGCCAGGGGTTTGAACCCCTGGCGGGTTATCAGGGTTGTTGCAAGATGTGAGTTTAACACTCTTTTGCGTCTCTACTTATTCATCACTTGTTGATACCATTGGGCATCAGCATAAGCCTGTGGGGAGGGAGTAGGGGGATTTAACAATGCTTCGGCAAATAAGGAGCGATCGCGTTGTGTTAATTGCAGAAATTCATTATCTTTGATGATTTGTATAGTCTGAAACTCTTCTACATCAATAGTTTTAGCCATTTGTCATTCTCCTTGCATTCATTGACAGTATCTTGCGGTCGTGGCACTTGTGGTGCTAATGTTGACATAAATGACATCAATTGATGTATTTAAAGTGCTTAAATGACACTAAATGATGTCGTTATAGTAGAAATCTGATGTAAAAGAGTAAGATTGTGTTATTAAAAGAACTTCAAATGAATGTGAGCAAACGAATTCAAGTCACATTGCCCGACAGGTTGGCTGATGACCTGCAAAGATGGGCTGACTATGACGGGAGACCCCTGTCAAATCTTGCAGCCTTTCTACTCGAAAAAATTGTGTTTGAAGCTAAAAGTAAAGGCGTTCAATGGGATGACCAAAAGAAAGAGCAGCTAAAGCCAAAAGAAATGAGGGCAGAAAGCAAATGACCCACACACCAGTAAAACTGACCTTTGAGCAATATCTCGAATATGACGATGGCACAGATAACCACTATGAACTATGGGATGGGGAGCTGAGACTAATGCCACCGGAGAGTGAATTAAATGGTTGGATGGTTGAATGCTTACAGAACGAGTTCGCTCAATTCGTCAAGCGCCGCTTAGTTAGGGTTATCCCCTACGAATTACAAGTTTTAGGTAAAACACAAAACCGCTTCCCTGACTTAGTAGTACTCAGAAAAGAACACATTGAATTAACCAAAAAGCGGCGTACTATCACCATCAATATGCCACCCCCACAGTTAGTTGTTGAGGTGGTTAGTCCCTACAGAAGTCAACTTGATGAGAACTACAAACGTGATTACATTGAAAAGCGACAACAGTATGAGCAACGGGGTATTCCGGAATACTGGATTGTTGACCCACAAGCACAGTTAGTTACCGT
>JAAHHL010000715.1 GCA_010672185.1 Caldora sp. SIO3E6
CACCTTGTCCTGACTGCGCGGCTAAAAAAATGAAAGTCCCTGAGATTGAATTTATCCCCCTGCGTAATGCTGTCAGTTCAGATACCACCACGATTCTGGATGTACTGGTGAAAATTATACCACCGGAGCCAGAAGCCAATATCCAAAGACCAGCGCTCAATCTTGGCTTGGTAATCGATCGGTCTGGTTCCATGCAGGGGAAAAAAATATTGTATGCTCGTCAAGCGGCTTGCTATGCCGTAGAGCAACTCCTAGCAACTGACCGTGTGAGTGTCACGATTTATGATGACCAAGTAGAGACCTTAGTTGCTAGTACTCTGGCCAAGAATAAAATCCAGATTACCAGTCAGATTAAACGCATTCAAGCGAGAAACGCTACAGCACTCCATGCTGGCTGGATAGAAGGAGGGATGCAAGTCAGTCAGTATTTTGCTCCCGAACAGTTAAATCGGGTGATTTTGCTCTCTGACGGACTAGCAAATCAGGGGGAGACGAATCCCGATGTCATTGCTTCTGACGTTAAGGGTTTGGCGCAACGAGATGTCAGTACAACAACTATGGGAGTTGGTGATGATTATAACGAAGACCTCCTCGAAGCAATGGCCAACAGTGGGGACGGTAACTACTACTATATCGAGTCTTCAGAACAACTTCCAGAGATTTTTCAGATGGAACTGCAAGGCTTAATGGCTACCTTGGGGCGCAATGTTACCCTAGGAATTGAGCCTCAAGGTGACGTGGTACTAGTGGATGTTTTCAATGATTTGGAAGCAACTCATCAGGATCAGTTGAAGCTACCCAACTTAGTGCTGGGTAATCCTTTTGTAGTGGTGGTGCGGCTGAAAGTACCAGCAGTGGTGGGGGAACAACAAGCAAATTTGTGTCATTTCTCCTTAGCTTGGGATAGTAACGAACAAGAGGAACACCTCCAACAGCAGGCAATACTGCAACTACCAGTGTTAGCTAAGGCTGAGTTAGAGGAATTACCTTTTAACCCAGAAGTACAGCGGCAGGTTGCTCTGATGATGTCAGCACGAGCTAAGCAAGAAGCGGTACAACGGGTAGACCGAGGAGAGTATGAGATAGCTAGTCAATTAATTAATGATACCAGGCAACAACTACTACGAGCTCCTGAATCTCCACTTATTGAACAAGAGGCACAGTCTCTAGTTGAGCTAGATGCGGATCTCAAGGCACGGCGGTTGCAAAAGTATCGCAAGCGTTCTCGTTACGAGTCTCACCAATATCAAAAAAGCATGAGACAATCTTCCCTGGGAGACTACTATACTAAGCGCCGCGATCGCCAATCTTCTGCTCAAAACTACCCCAATCAGCATCAAACAAAAGCTGTGAGAAGTCGGATCGAAGTTATCCAGGGTGACATCACTAAACAACAGGTGGATGGGATTGTTAACTCTACACATTCATACTTTTCTGGTTATGGTGGTGTTCATGGTGCAATTTGCCATGCCGCTGGGCCACAGCTACAACAAGCTCTTCGCCAGTTAAACAGTTGTAAAATAGGTGAAGCCAAACTTACTGATGGTTATAATCTTCCGTCAAGGTGGCTCATCCACACCGTTGGTCCTGTTTGGCGGGATGGTCATCATGGAGAGGAGCAGATGTTGGCTCGATGTTACCATAACTGCTTAACTTTGGCAGAGCAACAATCAATGCGTACTATTGCTTTTCCGGCCATTAGTACAGGAGGAAGAGGTTTTCCGGCTGACAAAGCCGCAAAAATTGCTGTGCGGGAAGTAGGAAATTTTCTGGCGAACAATTCCTCGATTGAGAAGGTAATATTTGTCTGCTTTGAGAATAGAGATTACTACTTCTATCAGGATGCTTTGCAGTAATTAGGTGTTAGGTATTAGGTATTAGGTGTTAGGTATTAGGTGGTAGGTGTTATGTGGTAGGTGGTAGGTGGTAGGTGGTAGGTGGTAGGTGGTAGGTGTTAAATTTTTGTATCTTTTGGCTCAAAAACCCTCCACTTTCACCAGGGAATCCCTAATCAACTCTTCACTTATTACTTATTACTCTTGCTGAAACTAGAATCACACATTTAGGGCTGAATCCCTTGATATGACTAGTTTCTCACTTCTTTTTCGGCGATTCATCAATTTTGAATTTTGAATTTTGAATTTTGAATTGCGCGTAGCGCTATACAACTCCTATCAGAATACTTTGCAATAGAATATAGCCTAAGTTAAAAAGGGATAAAACTATGAGATTTATTAGCCCCAAGGTTGATTATGCCTTCAAGAAAATTTTTGGTTCTGAACAAAGCCAAACAATCTTAATTAGCTTTCTTAATGCGATTATTTATGGAGGAGAGAAAATTATCCAATCTCTAACCATTGTCAATCCCTATAGTTCTGGTCAAGTAATGACCTTAAAAGACACTTATCTAGATGTTAAAGCAGTTTTAGTTGACGGTTCTATTGTCGTTATTGAAATGCAAATCGCCCGGGTGAGTGCTTTTAGCAAACGGGTGATTTATAATCTGAGTAAAGCTTATACTAATCAACTAGGAATTGGAGAAAATTACCTGAGCCTCACTCCAGTAATTGCGGTAACCATCACCGATTTTATCTTGTTTAAAAAGACTGTTGAGGTGATCAATCAATTTGTCTTTCAGGAAAAAACTAAAAAGTTTGAATATCCTGATCAAGAATTGAAACTAATTTTTATCGAGTTACCGAAATTCAAGAAAACGCTCTCAGAATTAACAAGCTTAAGTGATAAGTGGATTTACTTTATTAAAGAAGCTGCCACTTTTGATGCCATACCAGAGAGCTTAAGGGAAATAAGTGAGATAGAATTGGCTTTAAATATTGCCAATCAAGCTAAAATGACAGTGGAAGAGTTAGAAGCAGTTGCTCGGCGAGGGATCATACTACAAGACGAGAAAGGGCGAATAGATTATGCAAGAGAAGAAGGAAAATTAGTAGGACAGGAAGAAGGAAGAATCACCGAAGCGATCGCTTTAGTCAAACGCTTACTGAAAAAGCGTTTGGGAGAAATTCCCGTAGCAATCAGCAACCAAATTGAACTTTTGTCTTTGGCAGATTTGGAAAGTTTAACCGAAGATATTTTTGATATTACCAGTTTGCCCGATTTGTCAAATTGGTTAGAAGAACATTAAAGGGAATAGGGAATAGGGAATAGGCATTGGTGACAAGTTAAGGTAAAGATGTCGTTGTCAAGGGAGCAGAGGAGCGGAGGAGCAGAGGA
The DNA here is from genome assembly GCA_010672185.1 of Caldora sp. SIO3E6. Classification (GTDB taxonomy): domain Bacteria; phylum Cyanobacteriota; class Cyanobacteriia; order Cyanobacteriales; family Coleofasciculaceae; genus Caldora. The sequence goes on from JAAHHL010000715.1 coordinate 3,235, forward strand.
GCGGAGGAGCAGAGGAGCGGAGGAGCAGAGGAGCGGAGGAGCGGAGGAGCGGAGGAGCGGAGGAAGAAGAATACAATTTTCCTTAACCCTTGGAGTATCTCCATATATAGGTTTTTTTAGAACCACTACGCCATATATGGGAGTTGACAAAATGCACGACCTTTTAACTTGTCACCATTGGGGAATAGGGAATAGGGAATAGCTGACATTGATTTCCATTCTCCATTCTCCATTCTCCATTCTCCACTCCCCATTCTCTGTTTCAGCTGCCGATTACTTCCTGAATCTTCTCAGCCATAGATTTAGCTGCCAAGCGAGCACCTTGAACTTGCACTACACAAGAAGCCAGGTAATTCCCCCAGCGGGCTGCCTGTTGGTTAGTGAGTCCATTGGTGATTCCAAACAATACGCCACCAGCAAAGGAGTCTCCTGCTCCTACTGTATCGATAGCTTTAACAGGAAATCCAGGAACTGGGGTGATTTTTTGATTTTCGACTACCAGACAGCCAGCAGCACCATCAGTGATAAATGCCAAATCAACCAGTTTGCTAATTTTGCTAGCACTCTCCTCTAGGGATTCTGAGCCACAAAATTGGCGCACTTCATCAGCATTGCAGAAGAGTAGATCACAGTAATCTGAAACTAGCTTGTGAAAATCGTCAGTAAAACGGTTGACGAGGAAAGAATCGGAAAAAGTAAAGGCAACTTTTACACCATTGCGCTTAGATTGCTCCATTGTCTCGACGCAAGCTTTCTTGGGCTCAGGTGCATCCCAAAGGTAGCCTTCAATGTAGCTGTATTTGCAGCGACTCAGTCGCTCTACATCAATATCTGTGGGAGCTAAAGTTGTCGAAACTCCTAGATGGGTACACATAGTACGCTCAGCATCGGGAGTAGTCAGCACCAAGCAAGTACCGGTGGGTTCACCCGACTCAGGAGCCGGATGCACATCAAATTGAATCCCGGCCTCCTGTAAATCCTTCCGGTAGAATTCACCATTGGTATCTTTAGCAACTTTGCCAGAATAGAAACCATTCCCACCACTCTGAGCCAGGGCAATCATGGTATTGGCAGCGGAGCCCCCAGAATTCAGTTCCAGGGCATGATGCTCCAAATTTTGTAACAGTCCACCTTGCTTTTCGGCATCTACTAGGGTCATTCCACCCCGATTCAGGGA